>NZ_JCAJRU010000040.1:0-25513 GCF_059447605.1 Paenibacillus sp. N119s
GACTCCTGCAGAAAAGGAAGAAGTTATGCGTTCTTTCTATGCAAACGAGGTTCAGTTACTCGTTTCAACCACGGTTGTAGAGGTGGGGGTAGATGTGCCCAACGCGACACTAATGGTTATTATGGATGCAGATCGCTTTGGGTTGTCCCAGTTACATCAGTTACGTGGACGTGTCGGACGGGGCGCACATGCCTCGTACTGTGTACTGATCGCTGATCCTAAGTCGGAGGTAGGTCAGGAGCGGATGAAGGTTATGACCGATACAGATGACGGTTTTGAGGTTGCTAGACGCGATCTGGATTTGAGAGGGCCGGGGGATTTTTTTGGCACCAAGCAGAGCGGGTTGCCCGAGTTTCGGTTAGCAGATATGGTAGCGGATTTTGAGGTGCTGGAAAAGGCACGTGAGGATGCAACAGAACTGATCAAGGACTCCTCTTTTTGGACATCTTCGCAATATGAAGCGCTTCGTGGTTATTTGCAAAAAGAGCAGATTTTCCAGGGAGATCTGATCGACTGACCTATCATGAATGATGAGGAATTTTAAACGTTTTTAACAGATAGGCACAATGGACAGGCTGGCCGTCATATATTTGGGAATGACCGAATGATATGGGAGGTGTGGCGACATTGAGCTATCAGCAATATGGAATTAGTCCGCAACTGGTGGAACGGATTAAGCTGAAAATGAAAAATCGTGCGCTCAAGGAGCGGGTTAAGCAGCAGATCGAGGGTGTGACCAAGGCGGATCTGCAAAACAAAGCCAAAGTGCGTCATCTTGTGAAGTCCACTTCTGCTATTTTAAACGAACGACTGACGGCTGCACAGGAGGAGCAACTGGTCGCCTTCGTATTGGCACAAAAAATTGATCCGTCCAATACGTTCCATCTGATCAAGCTGTGGGGAATGTTCCGTTGATTGTTGTTTGTAGGGGGGCTCAAGGCGCTCTCCATGTATTTTGTGAAGCACAGATAAAAAAGGATTGCCTGATTTAGGCGATCCTTTTTTGTTTAGATTTGTATTTCATTCCCCGGGCAATAGCCTGTGAGCTTATTATAGGACTGTATTTATCATGATTGAAATCTTGATAGATGTTTCAGGGTCTGGCCAGCATGGTCTAGATACTCAATCACTTTGCCGGCCTCACCTTATCCGAAGAACTAGAATCCAGCTATTGTAAAGAGGGTTCAGCTTGTTCCCGTCTTGCCCGAACTTCCTGGACAATTTTACTGTTCATTGTTTCTGTCAGCTCATAATTCTTCATTGGACCTACGGCGAGGAATGTCAGAATCCCCGGTATAATTGTAAATAGTAGCGAGAGCCAAGTAAGGGTTGTATTTGTTTGGACTATATTAGGCTGATAACCCGCCAACGCCAGCGCATAACCACCTACGGCGCTGCCGATTGCAGCCGCCAATTTGGCCCGAAAAACGTTAGCAGAGAAAACCATCCCCTCTGATCTGTTTCCTGTTTTCCACTCTCCATAATCGACGCAATCTGCTAGCATTGTGGACATCACTACGTAGTTCAGTCCCACGCCAAAAGAAATGATACAGCTGAGAATAAAGACAAGACTAATCGAGTTACCACAGAAATAGAGAGCTACCATGGATATGGAGGTGATTAGCACCCCTGCTATGCTCGTGCTCTTTTTGCCGATCCACTTGGCAATGAACGGAACTGCGACGTTGCCTGCGATTTGAAAGCCCACATTTAAACTGACTTTGTCGCTATTTTTTGCAGATGCAGAAGTAAGCATGTTTTAACCCCTTTCAAAAATTGACGATCATAACAGGCTGTTATGATGTATTGTCATGGAAACTTGTAAGCGTTATCTCGTGATACAGAATAACAAAAGTTGTAGCAGGAGTACATGATTTTTCTGAAGCAAAAGATAGCAAAAACAAAGATTATTACAAATATTTATAGATTAAGGTTTCATTTTAGGTCTTATGATATGCTTCTTAATTTATGTTATATTTGTTATGAAGGCACCGCCCCTTGGTTAACTATAAAATTCTGAAGCATGGAGGTTAGGGATGGGTGACAATATGATTCAATTTGTAGACACACGTACCAGTTCAAAACATAAAAATATTACAGATTTAATTTTGTATAATTGTGGCTCGGAGCCTTGTTCTCCCAACCAGGATTTCGGACCTATCGCCAGGGATTTCAATCTTATTCACTTTGTATTAAAGGGTAGAGGCAAACTGATTTTAGATCAGGAAACATACAACATAGAGAAGGGACAGGCTTTTTTAATCCCTGCCAATAAGGCTGCTTATTATCAAGCTGATGAGCACGAGCCATGGGAGTATAGCTGGGTAGGTTTTATGGGGATTAAATCTGAAATGTATTTGCAAAATATCTCTCTTGTTCAGGATAATCCGTATGTGGTAAGTATCGAAGACATCACTTTTTTTCATTCGACTATTCTTGAAATGCTTCGTATAGGGAATAACACACTTTCTTCATCTTTGGCTATTCAGGGCTATTTGTGCCATATTCTCGCCAAGCTGGTGCATGAAACAGGTGAAACGATGCCTGTGAAAGAAGAGCTTCCCTATTCAGTTCAAGCTATTAACTACATGGAGAAAAACTATAGCGGGGGCATTCAAATCAGTGAGGTGGCAGAGTATCTCGGGCTTCACCCTAATTACTTGACCTCTGTTTTTAAGCAGGAAATAGGCGAAACACCAAAGCAGTATTTAATGAACATTCGGCTTAAAAAGGCATGCGAGCTATTACAGGATACCAGTTACCCTATTCAAGTAATCTCCAATTCTGTCGGTTACTCGGATCAACTGACCTTTTCGCGGGCATTTAAAAATATGATGGGCATATCTCCCAGCGCTTATCGCGAGAAAATCCTTTGATTTTGCTATATATATCTTATAAAAATACTGGTGCTTGAGGTAGGGGTGTTTTGATATCGTAAAGCTGTTGGTTTTTCCTGCATGGTATTTTAAAGGATTGCACGGAAGCACTCACTTTACGAGAGGGGAACTGCATGTGGATACACTCATTGCCTTTATTCCAGCCATAGGCTGGGGATTCATGCCGATTCTAGCACAAATGACAAAAGCTAATCCTCGCGAGCAACTGACGGGGACGGTCATCGGTGCCGTATTGTTCGCATTGTGCCTGTATTCGTACTCACCTGTTAGCTTGCAAATCACACCATTTATTGTGAGCTTTGTCTCCGGTGTGTTTTGGTCTATAGGGCAGCTGCTTCAATTTCAAGCTTTCCAGAAAGTAAGCGTTTCAACAGCTATTCCTGTTATTTGCGGGCTGCAACTCATGGGAACGACGCTTTTTGCAGCACTAATTTTGGGCGAATGGACAACCGGGTACCAAATTGGTATTGGATTGGCAGCGCTTATATTTATTTTGTCTGGAATCTTGCTAACGAGTTACCAGGGGAGATCAAGTGGTTTGTCCAAGCCTATGCCCCTTCACATTTTTGTCATGTTGGTTTGTTCGGCTATAGCCTTAACGCTGTATGTTATTATTAATCAAATCTTTCATGTCTCCGGTTTGTCGGTTATCTTGCCGCAATCACTTGGCATGCTGTGTTCAGCACTTTTAATGAACTGTAAGGGTGGGCAGAAGCTCCATCTGGTCCAGATGCTGCGCAATTTTTTACAGGTTTGTCGTGGAGCGTGGCAAATTTGGCGCTATTTATTTCGAATGGGCTTATTGGGGTCGCGGCCAGCTTTCCGATCTCTCAGGCGAGTATCGCCATCTCCTGCGTTGGCAGTATTCTGATTTTCAGGGAAAAGAAAAGTTCCCGAGAATGGCTTCGTCTACTGGCCGGCATTACGATAATAATGGTCGGAGTGGGATTGATTAGCCTGGTCAAGCTCTAAGAATATACAGAAGTAGGAGCTGCATGTGCAGTACGGCTACGGGTGTTCAGGATATATAATTGATATTGTTGGGTTTGGGTGATTTAAGCCGAAAGCTGGGAAATTGATTGTCTTACTTGTAATGACCTCCAATCTTCCTAGATCTTTCTAGAGCCTGGCCGACATGAGTGAGGGAGGAGGCTCTTACAATCGCCGCATTGCCGTAACGCTCCTTAATACTGTCAGTGACTTTTTCCAGGGAGCGTGCCCGTGTCTCGTCCTCAAAAAAGGACACCTGGTACGTTTCCGCATCCATCAGACTGCTTAGGCTAACGCCCAACCGCCTTACCGGCATGCGGTCCCAAAATTTATAGAAAATTTCCTTGACGGCTTTATAAATTTTGTTCGTGTTGTTAGTTGGATCAGGCAGCTTCATTTGGCGCGAAAATCCGGTCGGCGATTCAAATGGGCTGCACATGCAACTGACGGTAACGACATCCCCCATATACCCTTTGCGCCGGCTGTCCCGACATACTTCCTCAGTGAGTTCGAGCAGAACGGTTTCCACTTCCGAAGGCCGGAGATAGTCTCGGGGAAGGGTCATCATATGGCCAATGGATTTGGGAGGTGTCTCAAATGTTTCTGGCTTCACGGGACTGTGATCAATCCCGTTTGCGGTTCGCCATAACACCTCTGCCTGAATGTTGGACTGTTTGCCGAAATGAGACCGGAATCTATCTTGAAGTCGGGGTAAGGGAGTTCGTGCAATGTCCCCAATGGTGTATAGTCCAAGCCTCTCCAAATGCCGTTCCATACGCGAACCGATGCCAAACATAAGACGTACTGGTTGAGGCCACAGCAAGGTTGCAATGTCGGACGCAGGCAGCAAGAAAATGCCGCTGTCATTTTTTTTAGCCCATATATCTGTTGCTGTTTTAGCCAGCATTTTATTAGGACCCATACCAATGCGAATCCATACTCCTGTTTGTGCCAGCACTTTCTGCTGAATTTCACTTGCAATACTCACCGGATCTCCGAACAGGGAGAGACTTCCGCTCATATCCAGAAACTGTTCATCAATGCTGAAAACCTCAACCAAATCCGTATATTCATTATAAATTTCTGTTATTTTTAATGAGACATCGATATAATGCTGCATGCGTGGGCGTACAATGATAAGGTCAGGACATTTTTTCACAGCTTCTCCCAGACGTTCTGCAGTGGATATACCCAGTTTTTTTGCCAGCGGACACGCAGCTAAAATAATGCCTGAACGAAGTGCAGGGTCACCGGCCACAACGAGCGGCTTATGTTGGTATGAGGGATTATCCGCTTTTTCGACGCTGGTATAAAAGCTTTGGCAGTCCGCTAGAAATATGGTTCTACTTCCACGCTCTTTCAAAACGTTGACCTCCTCTTCTGATATGTAACTGATCATATTCCCAAAATATTATTGAACGTATACTCTTATAGTAGTATTATATACAGAACAAGTGTTCCTAACACAAATGTATTTTTTGGAACATTACAGTTTACGGGAAACCTAGCATGGCGTATCATATTATCTTGAGCAAAAACAAGTGGAAATGAATGAATATTGAGGGGAGAAAACCATTTTTATGAACCCAAAACGTCGACCATCATCTCAAAAACGCAGTAGGTGGCGCATTTTTGGCAGAGTTTTACTGATAAATATCAAGTGGTTCTCGTTTGCGGGTGTACTTGGAGTGCTGTTTGCCGGAGGTCTTGTATCCGGTTATGTGGCGGCACTGGTTCATGATGAACCTGTACGATCACGTCAGTTGATATATGAAAAGGTAAATGAGAATGCTCTGACCAGCTTTGTATTTTTTAATGACCAGGTAACTCCGGTTGGAAGAATGCGCATGGAGGAGGACCGACAGCTCGTTGATCTGAAGGATGTCCCTCAGTCCATTGTGGATGCCCTCATTTCAACGGAAGACAGCCAATTTTATGAGCACCATGGTGTGGATTTCAAGGGAACAGCTCGTGCTGTCAAACAGAAGCTTTTGAATGAAAACCGCCAAACAGGCGGAAGCACATTAACACAGCAGGTGGCCCGAAGAGTCTTCCTCAGTCTGGATAAAACGGACAGCCGAAAGGTGAAGGAAATGCTGCTGGCACTACGTATGGAACGTTTTATGAGCAAAGATAAAATATTAACGGCTTATTTAAACAAAATGCCATTTGGTAATGGTTCTGCTGGTTACAATTTGTACGGGATCAAGTCTGCTTCGTTAGGGATTTTCAATGTAAGTGACTTACATAAGCTTCATATTGCACAAGCGGCTTATTTGGCAGGTCTTCCGCAGCTGCCATCTGTTTATTCCGCTTTTGATGGTAAAGGGAACTTTGATGAAGAGGGTTTCAACAAGGCGATGGAACGCCAACGCGTCGTATTGGGAAGAATGCTCGCAACAGGCAAACTTACGATGTCCGAATATAACGAGGCGCTTCAATTTGACGTGAAAGCGACTCTTGCACCACATCGCGAAAAAAGCTATAATACATTTCCTTATTTGATGCTGGAAACAGAGCGAGAGGCTGCTCAGTTGTTGGTACTTCAGCAAAATCCGAATCTCACAGCAGCCGACATTTCTAAGCCTGAGCATGCAGAACTTCTTCAAAATACACGTGAAGAGTTGCAACGTTCCGGGTATCGAATTTATACAACGATAAATAAAAAAATTTATAGCAACATGCGACAGATTGCAGCCAATCCACAAAACTTTTCTCCATACAGTAAGAAGAAGGGACTAGAACAGATTGCGGCAATCATGATTGATCATAAAACGGGGGCTATTCTCGGTATGATCGAGGGTCGGGATTTTAACACCGAGCAAATGAACTATGCAACTCAAATGACACGTCAGCCCGGTTCTGCCATGAAGCCTATTGCCGCTTATTTACCTGCTTTGGAAAAGGGCTACACGCAACCGGCCGGTCTTATTGATGATTCGCAAATCATATTGAAAGATGGACGTAAAGGCTATCATATTCCTAAAAATTATAACAGAAGGTATGAGGGGCTTATGACAGCCCGTGAAGCACTCAACCGATCAATCAACATCCCTGCATTAAGGCTGTTTTTATATGAGGTTAAAATTCCAAACGCTTGGAATTTTGTGCGTTCTCTCGGAATTACGACGATTCAACCACAGGATGAACATGCTCAAACGGGGGTTCTAGGTGGACTTAGTAAGGGAGTATCCGTTAAGGAGCTGACCGCAGCATATGGGACAATTCCCAATATGGGCGTGTATAATACGCCTCACTTGATCAGTAAAATTACAGATGCCAACGGTAAAATTGTATATGAATTTAAACCACAGACAAAGCGTGTATATTCGCAACAAACCGCATTTTTGATGACCGATATGCTCAGAACCGTTATATCGGATCCGAGAGGAACTGGCAAACGTCTGCAAAAAGCTTTTAAAAGCTACGGTACCATTGATATCGCGGGTAAAACGGGTACGACACAGAACTTTGGTGATGTGTGGTTTATGGGATACACACCTGACGTTACGTTAGGTGTCTGGGCTGGTTATCGCCAACAGGTTAATACATTATCTCAAGAAGGTCACTCCAGAGCACAGTCGGTGTGGGCGCTAATCATGAATGAGGCGGTCAGGGACCAGCCTGAGCTTTTTAAGAATAAGCATTTTATACAGCCGGAAGGCGTTGTGAAAGTTACGGTTTCTAGTCTAACAGGTAAGCTGCCAGGGCGGTATTCCCGCCAATCGGGTCACCTCGTGACTGACTGGTTTAACCAAAAGTACGTGCCGACCGAAGTCGGAAGAGAACAGCTTCCACGTTCTGCTAGACCAGTGGTTCCGTCCAAACCAGATATCAAGAAAGAAGATGTCCCTGAGATTAAAGTACCTGCAACAGATCAAGAGGAGGTTCCGCCAGAGGAAACAGATCCTGCCGTTCCTGATACGGATGCAGAGCTAGAATCGCCTGATGAGAATAACAATGTGCCGTCAACAGATACTTCACAACCTTCTGTTGAAAACGAGCCGGAGACACCTTCAGAATCAGAAAACCAAAACAGTGCTCCAAAAACTCAGCCAGACCAGGTTATCGGTTCGGAACCAACAACTGATCAATCCAACAACTAAGCGACAGAGGTGAGCTAGTTAGAACACCGTTTTTAGCAATATTGACAGCAACCAATGGATGAAAATGGATTTTGGGATATTCCTCATTCCAACGCTATTCCATTACAATAGCTACCTTGACATGGGGTTGGATAGTCAGCAGCCTGTTGTAATGATGAGTAGAGCTAGCATTTTATGCGACTCTGCTCTTTTTTTCATATTAAGATCTCTCCTTTTTGAAAATACGAGTCAAATTATTTGCTATGTAACCAATGGACTTAAAATCTTTTTTTATTAAAGCAAGCAGGTAAGGCGAAATTATAAGGGGGCATAATCTTGGGTCAGATCAATTCCCAGGTAGCCTCCGAGTTTACGCCTAACCTCACTGCGAGCAAAGGAGGAGAGCATGAAAAATCGCCTTTGGTAACCGCGGCATACATACAAAACCTCTACGCCTTCATGATTTCGGATTTCGCTGTATATTTTCACTCCCTGTCTTCTCATTCGCGCCTTTGTTTCTGCTAATTGAACAGTTATGCGCTGTTGTACTTCAGTCAGGCTACGAATATACAAATCGGGCATTTTTAGAGGAGAGATATTCATAATACGAATGTCTCGTTCCAACACATCTAGCACAAGAGTTAGTAGTACACACATCTTAATCAGTCCTGCGTCTTCTTCAGAAGGCAAAGGAGCTTTATGCTTGTTATCAAGTACCTTTTTGTTTGCCATAAATATCTCCTTTACTTGGAGTAAAATTACAATATATAATAAGTATACAGAACACACGTTCTATATATACCCCATCATAGAGATTTTTCTGTTGCCAAAGCAATCATCAATTATTGGAAAAGGGGCAGGGAGAGGCATTTCCATGTGTCCTGGTCAGAAGATTCTTGTGTACATCTCCAATGACAGCCAAACAGAGTTTATGTTAAGCTAATGGATAAAAACTTACATAGAAGTGGATAGCGTTTTGACAGCGGTCGCTTTTCTACTATTTAAGTGAAGAAAGTCGAGAAAGAAGGTTTACATATTGTCACGTTCGTTATATGCAGCTTTATTATTTTTGAGTCTTATTTGGGGCGGTTCCTTTATGTTTATTAAGGTGTTATTACTACATCAAGTAGGACCGTGGACTATTGTATTTCTACGATCCAGCTTTGGCCTTGTTTTTATCGTCTTATTAATGCTTCTTATGCGCAGGCCGTTTAAAATCAAAAGCATTCCGTGGAAATCGGTTATTCTGGTAGCATGTGTAAATATGGTTTTACCATGGACGTTGATTGGTTTTAGTGAAACCAAAATAGCTAGCAGCATGGCTTCTGTATTAAATGCAACCACGCCAATATGGACAATGTTGGTGGGTCTTGTCTTTTTCGGAGCTATATTTCACCGCCTGCAGTGGTTAGGAATGGGTCTCGCTTTTATTGGAATTGTTATTTTATTGGGTATTAATCCTGCATCTATTATTTCTGTTGATCCTGTAGGTTTTGGATGTATGCTGCTTGCGACTCTCTGCTACGGATTTGGAACACAGCTCTCCAAACGTTTTCTCTCCAATCTTTCCATGTATCAGGCTACCTTTGCGACACTGTTTGGTGCGGCAGCAGGGGGTGGTATTATGATGGCGATTGTAGAGAGACCAGATTTGTCGATCGTTATTGTTCCAGGCGTATTAGGTTCTCTAGTAGGACTAGGAGTTTTAGGATCAGGAATAGCATATATTTTGTTCAACTATATGATTTTGCGGGGGAGTGCGGAATTCGCTTCTTCTGTAACATATTTTGTACCGGTGAGTGCTATCGTATGGGGCTTTTTGCTTCTGAATGAGCATATCGGCTGGAACGTGTTGACCGGTCTGGTTCTTATACTCGGGGGCGTATTTATGGCCAACCAGCGCAGAACAGCCAAATTAAGGGGGAATAATCTAAGTGGAAGCAAAACACACTCAAACCATTAAGTGTGTATTCGTTAAATCTTTGGTATAATACGTTAACTCGCACATACAATAAAGCATGCTCACACATAAAATAAAGTATGGTGCAGCAAAAAAGCAAGCTGTTTAGCAAGTGACAAGGTGTGGTATAATAAATTATAGAAATGATATGCACCACAGAAATGTCGGAATTTTATTCCACAAAAGAAAGGATCAGGATACCATGTGTCCCCGAAGGATACTTCCCCAAAGGACGATTTGGAAACGATTTGATCTGTCTTATACTTAGCTTTTCCGCGGAGTAACGTCAAGTTGCGAAAGCCAACTCTGCGGAAGAGGGGATTGTACATGCGAAGGACCAAGTCCTCCAGGCATATCTTACCAGGTTACTTCCGTAAGAGTGGGTTCATCCACATCAAACTTACGAGAAACCGAGGGAGCCTGTATGAGGAAAACTTACGAATCTATCGTGAACAATGGAGCACTGAGACAGATTGCTGTCATGTTGCTCGGAACATGCATTTTAGCTTTTACTTACTATCACATTAATGCCCAGAACCATTTGTCAGAGGGCGGCTTTGCAGGCCTAGCTCTGCTGGGTCATTATGCGTTTGGTATATCTCCAGCATGGAGTATGCTGATGCTTGATGTCCCCGTCATATTGCTGGCATGGGTACTGAAGGGCAAAAGATTTATGATGCTAGCATTAATCGGAGCCGTCGCCTTTTCACTGTTTTATGCAGGATTTGAGAAATACTCGACTCTGGTTATAGATCTGCATGGAAATCTGCTGATAGCAGCTCTACTCTGTGGAGTGCTCACAGGTTTAGGAGCCGGAATTGTATTGCGATTCGGCGGAGCAACTGGGGGCGACGATATTTTGTCTCTGCTGATCAGCGAGTGGCGCGGATGGAAAATCGGCAACGTGTTTATCGTTAGTGACATTATCGTACTAGGATTATCGCTGTTATATCTGCCTGTGAAGGAAACAATGTTTACAATACTGGCTGTGTGGCTTGCCGGAAAAATAATTACCTGGACGACTACGTTCCAATTGCACCGACCTGTGAAAAAAGTACTGCCAGCGGCTATTTCCGCTAAAAAGGTGGTTGCCAAAACAGTGCCGGTCGTCCACAGCCTTCGTCGATAAGGAAAGGGTGTTACGTCAGGAGAGAAATCTTCTTACGTAACACCCTTTCGCTGTATTCAAGCTTCGTCAGGAAAGTTTTAAATTACTTTTTCTACTGCTTCTTATCTTGTCCCACTGGATGATTATTATTCCATTCCTCAGCCTGAGCAGTGGCAATCGCAATAGAGCGCCCTTCTTCATAGCCTTCGCGGAGTAGAGCATTAGCAATATCAACGGCTTTTTCTCGCACACGAGGTTCTAGATTTTTCATGGATGGCGGGTAATCATATTTGTTCCAAGGCATAGTAGCACACTCCTTTTTAGCAGGTGATGTATTATGTATTACCCGTTATATGCTTAGGCAAACAAAAATTAAAATATGAATATATTGTAAAAATTATTTTATGAAAAAGCGTATAATGGTGTGCAGAATACCGGAAAAAGGAGTGAAGCATTTGTTTGCCTGGGGTTTCGTTTTTTTACTAACTATCATCATTCATACGACCGATAGCCTGTCCTATGCTCTTCGACTTGGTGGTTTGCGAGCACGTCGGATTGGATTGGCATTAACCGTTGCCGGAATGCTGCTGTTGGTTTCACGCACATCCAATATGGCACAGGGACCTTTACTTGGAGGGATGGTCGATCAGGCTAAAACGGCGGCACAATCGGGCGGAACGGATATGAGACTGGAATTGTATATGCACGGGGTACTGCTGGCGGCCACTGTTGGAACTATGCTTGCTATATTACTGTATCCAACCGTGGTACGTATGTCAGCCAGATGGATTGTGCATTTGGAGCATACTGGATCTATTCCAGCTTTAGTGCGTCATTTAATGAAGCGAAATCGCTGGAAGTATGCAGGCTACTACATAAAGCGTCCTACCTGGTCCATGCTTACCTCGCTGATCAGTGGAGTAATCCCCAAGCGTCTAATTATTTTGAATATAGCCGTGACCGCAATTTATACAACCGGAGTGGTATCTGCCTTATATGCGTCATTCCTGTGGCCTGCTCAAGGGACGGCAATGTCAATGTCGTCAGGCTTAATCAATGGCGTCGCAACGGTGTTGTTGACCCTGTTAATTGATCCAAGATTAGCGGTGCTGTCAGAAAAAACGCTACGAGGGGAGCTGCCTTTAGTCCGAATGAACAGCGTGTATGGTTGGATGATCATCTCGCGTTTGACAGGTACTTTATTAGCTCAGCTATTGCTGGTACCGCTAGCTATTTGGCTTGGGTGGGTGATGAGCTAGATCAATAAGGATGTGCTGACATATTCAAAAAAAGGCTGACCCGTCATCATCTAATAAAGATAATGACAGGTCAGCCCTAATGATTTTACAGCTGCTTACTTTTCAAATAATGATTTATATGCTCCATATCCTTCACGCTCCAAGTCTTCTTGAGGCACAAAGCGGAGCGCAGCAGAATTGATACAATAACGCAGACCGTCTGGACCTGGACCATCATCAAATACGTGCCCCAAATGGGAATCTGCTTCGCGACTTCGCACCTCGGTACGGATCATAAAATGACTGAGATCGGTCTTTTCTTTGACATTGTAACTACGCAGCGGACGGGTAAAGCTAGGCCAGCCACAGCCTGCATCATATTTGTCAAGTGAACTAAACAAAGGTTCTCCTGATACGATATCGACATAAATGCCTTCAGCTTCATGATCCCAAAACTCATTTTGAAATGGGCGCTCAGTTGCGTTATTTTGTGTTACTTCGTATTGAATAGGCGTCAACCGATCTTTGAGAGCGGATTTATCAATCTTGGCAGACCAATTTTTCTCAATAAAATCTTCACGTCCTGAGCCTTTGCGGTAGCGTTTGTAGTGAGCGGGGTTCTTTTTATGGTAGTCCTGATGGTATTCTTCTGCTTCATAAAAAGTTGCCGCAGGCAGAATAGAGGTAGCAATGGGCTTGTCAAAGCGGCCGCTTTGAGCCAGAGCTTCTTTGGAAGCCTCTGCCTTGATGCGTTGCTCTTCATTATGATAGAAAATAGCCGTTTGGTAGGATGAACCTCTATCGTGAAATTGCCCACCTTCATCCGTTGGATCAATCTGTTGCCAAAATAACTCCAACAGTTTTTCATACGGGAACACTTGAGGGTCAAATGTAATCTGTACAGCTTCCAGATGTCCCGTTGTTTCAGAGCATACCTCTTCATAGGTAGGATTTTCAGTATGTCCCCCTGTATATCCAGATCTAACCTTCAAAATACCGGGCATTTCCTCAAAAGGGGAGACCATGCACCAGAAGCAGCCCCCCGCAAAAGTTGCCTTTTCTACCGTGTTTGGATTGTTGGTGCTCATATTTTATCACTCCAATCTGAGAATGTTTAATTACTTGTAATTTAAATAGCTTACAATTAAATTATATACGAGTTTTTTGCAAAATCCAACGAAACATCATAAAGTACTCAGTTGCGTAGCTGTAGTGTGTCCCAAAAACTGCAACGAAACATTCTATAGAAACGGTACAAACGCATTGGTGCTATGTTTTGTTGGCGCGCCGGGCTCTTTTTCGGTAAAGTACAAATCCGCCCCCTACCAGTGCAGTATATAGCAGCAAAATAAGCAAACCTGTGATTGGATGCTCTGCAAAGGTGCCTCCTGCATAAGCATACACTGCAATTGCGGGAAGCTTGCCGATCGCTGTACCTAGCATAAAGCTCCAGAACGGAAATCCTGCTACTCCCGCATATACATTGACAGCAGCCTGAGGGATGACTGGAATCAGGCGAGCCAGTAGCACGGCAGTAAAAGGCTCTCTCTGCATGACCTGATTAAAGCGCTCCAGTGCGGGAACACGCTCCAAATAGGCACGTCCTTTATCACGGAACAGGGTGTATACGGCGCTGTATACGACCAATGCAGCCAAAGTAGTGCCAAGCCAGCAGATCAGAGCACCTTGCCAGGCACCCGCAGCATAAGCAATGGACGCGATAATCAGCTTGTAAGGGATAAACGGAATTAACGCAAATAAAAATGCGAGCATTAGCAAACCCGGAAAGGAGGTTTGCTTGTTTGCCCAGGCGAGCCAATCATATCTGTAGATAAACGCGATGCAGAGCAGCGAAACATAAGCCGCGGGGAGTAACCATTTTTTCATTTACATACCTCTTTCAATATCCCTGTTCGGCTTAATGCTTATACAAAAAATAGGGTTCACATTCCCAAAAATGTATGCTATACTGCCAGTAACAGAATAGTTCCCAAAGGGGAGTAGCTCAGCGAGTAAAGTCGTCATTACGGGATTTTTAATCCCCGGCTTTATTGGCAACGTAATGTTGTAAGCGAGACCTTTGCCAGGATTTTAGGAATCCGGGTAAATGGTCTTTTTTGATGCTCAAATTGGGTCAAGCGCCGTTTCCGGATTCCGTGAAATGGCGCTTTTTTAGTATAAAGCGCTGAACTATGTACAGTATAACAAATAAATAAAGAAGGTGGGAGAAACGTATGGATTTTTTGTCAATCGAGTTTTTAACCGCATTATTGTCTATTATTATCATTGATTTGGTGCTAGCAGGTGACAATGCGATCGTAATCGGGTTGGCGGCACGGAACGTTGATAAGGCTAACCAGAAGAAGGTCATTATCTGGGGAACGGTCGGAGCAGTCATCATTCGTGTAATTGCTACCGTGCTGGTCACATACTTACTGCAAATATATGGATTGCGTTTGATTGGGGGACTTGCCCTGATCTATATCGCTTATAAGTTGTTGGTCGAAGAGAAAAAACATGAAATTTCAGCCACAAATCAAATGTGGGCAGCAATCCGCACTATCATTATTGCCGATACGATGATGGGGCTCGATAATGTGCTTGCTGTTGCGGGAGCAGCTCATGGGAATATGTTACTTGTTATTCTTGGTCTGGCAATCTCCGTTCCAATCATGGTATGGGGAAGCACAATTATTCTGAAACTGACAGAACGTTATCCTATAGTCATTACGATTGGCGCCGCAGTATTAGCATATACCGCTGCTAAAATGGTGGTGGCCGAGCCATTGATTGCACACTGGTTCGCAAATGGAGTCGTTAAGTACGGTTTTGAAGCCTTGATTGTCGTTCTGGTTGTAGCCATCGGGATGCGTGTTAAAAAAGTAAAAGGTGAGAAAACAAAAAAGGAAGCACTGCACGCATAAGCTAACTTATTTTGAATTTTGAAGTAGTCTGGCTGAAGCTGGATACTCAAGTCTTCGAGACTGTTCCTCAATCCAACTGGATCGGGAGCAGTCTCTTTTCTTTGCTTGTCAGCGGACTTCCATGTAAACTAGACAACAGATGAATTGATTGATCAGAGGTGGAACGATATGGACAAGCAAATCAAGACAAGAGTAGCTATAGCAGGATTGGGTGGAATCGCACGCAAAGTGTATCTGCCGTTACTGGCTGCACACCAAGGCGTGGACATCGTAGGTGTGATGAACCGTTCACAGGAGCCGGTCAGCACTACTTTGGAACAGTATAGGTTACCAAGAGGGACAAGGGATGTCAAGGAAATGCTGGCATGGGAGCCGGAAGCTGTGTTTATACATGCAGCCACCGAAGCTCATTATGACCTAGTCATGGCGTGTATTGAAAAAGGGATAGCGGTGTACGTGGATAAACCATTGTCCTATGATGTGCGTCAGAATCTGGAAATGACTGCTTTCGCGGAAGCACAGGCTGTACTGCTGGCGGTAGGTTTTAATCGACGTTTTGGTCCGCACTATGTGGCGGCAAAAGCTTGGCTAGACGAAGTGGGAGGGATCAGTCAATGTGCGGCGATAAAACATCGAACTGGATATGATCGTAGACCAGCGGCACAGACGGTTTATGATGATTTAATTCATATGCTTGATTTGCTATTGTGGCTCGGTGGCGATGATTATGAGCTACTTCATAGTAGTCTGAATACAACGATTGACGGGTATATGGACGCTGCGCTCGGAACTGTGCGCCTGGGGAATGCTACGGGTACATACAGTATGAGCAGACAGGCAGGGGCAGACATAGAGAAGCTGGAGCTTCACGGAGCAGGACGGTCTGTTGAAGTAACGAATATGGAACAGGCAGTGTTCATGCAAAAAGATAGTTTATCACGAACGCAAACATTTGGAAGCTGGGATACAATATTGGAAAGACGGGGATTCACCGGCGTGGTGAATCATTTTCTGGAACATATTCATCGTCCGGAGGAGTGTGCTATACAAGCTGGAAAGGTTTTGGAAAGCCATATGCTGGCGGAAGAACTGATCAGTCGTTTGCGTGATTAATATCGAATCATGACGATCCAGACATCAAGAATTAGGTTGAAGGAGAAATGAATCAATGGAAGAAGACAACCGCGGTAAACAGCTAGAAGAGGCCATTATTGAAAATTATAAGCAAGAAGAAGATATGATGATCCTTGTGTTTGCTCAATGGTGCATCAATAACGGCTTGGAGCCAGAGGAACTATATCGTAAAGCGTATCCACAACAGGATAGCAACGAGCGTCTGCTACGAATACGCAAGCTAACTGTATCGCGCGAAGAAGCTGGTGATATTCCCTTGGATACGGTATTGGGAGTGCTGTCCATGTTCGGAAATGAGGATTTGGCGATGATCGTATCCGAGGCGGCCGCCGAGCTACCGTCGGAACGGAAATAAGTCCAGCTAAAATGAAGTGGCATCTGGCAAAAACATTCATGACATCGTGGAAATAAACTGTTTTTTTAACTGATTATATTGTTGATCAGGAGGGTACGCTGACGATGGAAGATATACCTGTGCCAAGTACTTGCAAAGGCTGTGAAAGAGATATCG
Organism: Paenibacillus sp. N119s; assembly: GCF_059447605.1. Classification (NCBI taxonomy): domain Bacteria; kingdom Bacillati; phylum Bacillota; class Bacilli; order Caryophanales; family Paenibacillaceae; genus Paenibacillus; species Paenibacillus sp. N119s. The sequence goes on from NZ_JCAJRU010000040.1 coordinate 16,848, forward strand.
CTTTGTCGGAAGAACAAATCACCAGAATTCTGAACAATATGAGACCCAAAATGGAATGTGTAAACGATGAAGTGTACGAAGCCAGACTGTTGGCCTGTGCACAATGCGATGAGTTAATGTCTGGTCACACATGTGGCATTAGCGGAAGTATTGTCCGTATACGTGCCTTAGCAGCAACTCAAAATTGTCCCAGTTACCACGGTTCACGTTGGCAAGGATCAGCTTGAAAAAATGCAATGCCCAGACTCAGTAAACCTGAGATTACAGGCTAAAGTAGTCATAACCTGGTCTGCCTTATTGGCAGATCTTTTTGGTTTGCTTGGACTTTGTTGCTAGCAATTGACAAATTGTAGACAATAAAATATATTAAACACGTAAAATGTTTTTGTTTAATTGTTAATATTTATATTAACTAAGTGATTATTAGATGTGACAATGTGTAACATTAGGGTCCGTAAAAAAATGATAGTGTAAATGTGGTTTATACTGTTTTGAAAGCGCAAACATGTGTGTGAATGCTCCAACAATCTTAATGTTTTGGGAGGGTTTGTTGTGAAGGGTTCTATTATTGTAAATACCGATTGGGAACAAGGCGTTATTAATAAAAATATTTATGGGCAATTTGCCGAGCATCTTGGACGGTGCATCTATGAAGGCTTATGGGTGGGACAGGACTCTCCAATCCCTAACACGGACGGAATTCGAAATGATGTGGTGGAAGCGCTGAAGCAGCTGAACATTCCTGTGCTGCGCTGGCCTGGAGGCTGTTTTGCCGATGAATATCATTGGAAAGATGGTATTGGACCGAAAGAAAACCGTAAGAGAATGGTAAATACGCACTGGGGCGGTGTGGTTGAAAATAACCATTTTGGTACACATGAGTTTTTCCAGTTGTGTGAGCTATTGAATGCAGAGCCGTATATCTGTGGAAATGTAGGCAGTGGTACAGTGCAGGAAATGTCGGAGTGGGTAGAGTACATGACATTTGCCGGGGAGTCTCCTATGGCTGCATGGCGTCAGGAAAACGGCCGTAAGAAACCATGGAAGCTCAAATATTTTGGAGTCGGTAACGAAAACTGGGGTTGTGGTGGTAACATGCGCCCGGAATATTATGCCGACCTGTACCGTCGCTATCAGACATATGTCCGTAACTATGGAGAGAATCGTATTTATCGAATAGCAGGCGGGGCGAATGTGGATGATTATCGTTGGACCGAAGTGCTGATGCGCGAAGCAGGGCACCTTATGGACGGTTTGAGTCTGCACAACTACACAATCCCGGGGAGCTGGGAAGGGAAACGGCACGCAGTCGGTTTTGATGAAGCGGAATGGTTTGAGACGATGAAAAAATCATTGCACATGGATGAATTGATTACTCGCCACTCTGCCATTATGGATCAATATGATCCTGACAAACGGGTCGGGTTGATCGTCGATGAGTGGGGAACTTGGTTTCTGACCGAGCCGGGTACTAATCCTGGCTTCCTGTATCAGCAAAATACGATGCGGGATGCGCTGGTAGCCGGATTACACCTGCACATATTCCATAATCATCATGATCGAGTGCAAATGACGAATATTGCTCAAATGGTCAATGTTTTGCAAGCGATGGTTCTGACAGAAGGACCAGCTATGCTGTTGACGCCAACATACCATGTATTTGAAATGTTCAAAGTGCATCAGGATGCACAAGCACTGGCTATTCACGCGAAGGTAGACAATTATGAGTACGATGGAGATTCCATCCCTCAAGTAAGTGTGTCTGCCTCTAAGGCGCAAGATGGCTCTATTCATATAAGCTTATGCAATGTCCATCCGGGCGAAACGGCAGATTTGAGCCTTGAACTAAGAGGACTCGAAGAGGGTAAGAAGATCAATGGCGCTGTCTTAGCCAGTAACGATATGCAGGCGCATAATACATTTGATCAACCAGAGCGTGTGAAAAAGGAAGCTTTTACATCTTATCAGCTACAAGGTCAGCATTTGGATGTTACACTGCCACCGACGTCGGTTGTGATGCTGACAATCGCTCCATAAAAATTAGATTGTTTAGCATCACTCGTTAAATCATTTGTTAGAAAAAGAGAGCGTTCGCCTGAACGCTCTCCTTTTTTCTACAATTGCTCGCGGTGAATCAGTCTGAATTCTTTAGGCGACATACCGAAGCGGGAACGAAACACACGGTGAAAGTATGTGTAGTTTGCAAATCCTGACGATTCTGCAGCTTGTTCCAATGACATGGGACTGAAAATGATGCGTTCCCTTGCCATGTTGAGCCTGATATCCAGTGTGTATTGCATAATGCTCGTATCGAACGTTTCCTTAAACAGGTGTACTGCTCGGGATACGCTGATTCCGACGTGTGAAGATACATCCTCCAGCTTAAAATTAGAGGATGCATTTTCTTCAATATAATTTTTTATTTGATAAGCAAGATAATTATGATGAGTAGCAATGGGCTGCTCCGATAATATACGGTCAAACTCCAAGCATAAAATGCGTATGTAATAGCTTGATATTTCCGGGTAAGGATTAGAAATACGTCGTTGCTCCAGCACTAGCTGACGAAATAAGCCAAGCAGGGCTTCTGTGAGCTGGACCTTAATTCGGTTGGGTCGTTTGTGATGATTCCACCACTCATCTACCCAGGGACCACCGAAAAAAATATGATAATCCCCACTTTCTACAACCTGCTCTCCCATGGGGTTCAGCTCACTGTGAATATCCAGTTCATAAGGCTCGGTAGGATTAAATAGCAGCAGGTCCCCTGCCTCAATCCGTGTCATTTTCCCGTCAATGCGTGCTTGGCAGCGTCCATCTGTTTGCAGTCGGAATAAATAATTTTTGATTCCATCAGGCTGGTTTGAATAAAAGGGCTTACGGTGGAAGGAATAGCCTGCGGTAAGAACCTGGCAAGGCTCAACAATAGACATGATGATGACTCCTTTGGCACTTGGCTGTTTCAAATATTGACCAGATTGTTCATGTTTTAATCATATTATTCATTTTAAACGAAAGCAAAATAGAATACCATGTGAACTGTAAAGCTTACATGTTAGAGGCCAAGGAGTGTGAAGACTGTAGAGCGAATCAATCCTGGAATATCGGCTGTGGTAACATTAGCTTGGTACATCCTGAAACTCTCCAACCAAATCGCTCATTGGAGCGGGTGGCCTTCGCTAATCTATGAGGTGAGAGGGCCACGAAGGGGCCGATGAATGGAGTGTTGAAAACGTATACAAAGCGAATGGGTTGCTGCACTATCCTGAGAGGGAGCTTACATTTTTCTGCCGGTGCCTGGCAGCCATGCACCGCAGATGTGTGATACCGAAGGCGGGCAAGTATGTGTAATGGAACAGATATGACAGAAATTCATCCTAACGAAGAGGTGAAGGGGATTGACTAAAGTAGGATTGCAATTATACACAGTTAGGGAAGAGCTTGAGCAGGATTTTGAAGGTACATTACGCAAGGTGGCTGAGCTGGGCTATAAAGGGGTTGAATTTCATAACTTCTTCGGACGCAGTGCCAAGGATGTCAGAGCGCTTTTGGATGAACTGGATCTGGAGGTTGTCGGAACCCATATACAATACACCCGCTTACTGGATCATTTGGATGAAGAAATTGCATATCATAAAGAATTGGGCAACAAGTACCTAATTATTCCTTATTTAACCGAAGAAGAGCGGAAGTGGGATGACCTTTTTGTTAATCTGAACCGTATTGGTAAAAAAGTAAAAGAACATGGGTTGATACTGGCTTATCATAATCATGATTTTGAACTAACGGAGAAAATCAATGATCGACCGGTATTCGATGCTTTATATGATGCGGTTTCTGATGATTTGTTACAGGTCGAAATGGATACTTGTTGGGTATACTATGGTGGCTATGATCCAGTGGAATACATCGGACGATATCGTGGACGCCTGCCTATCATTCACTTGAAGGATATGGCGCGCGACGAGCAGCAAAAAGCAGTTACTGTAGAGTTAGGCAAAGGAGAAGTGCAGCTTCAAGCCATAACAGACGCCGCTATTGAAGCAGGTGTGGATTGGGTTGTAGTGGAACAGGATTTCAGCTCCAATCCTCCAATCGAAAGCATTGAAACCAGTATAAAGTGGCTCCAACAATACGCAGCTCAAGGAGGAAATATTCATGTCTAAAACACTCAAGATCGGGATTATCGGTTGTGGGGGCATTGCCAACGGCAAACATTTGCCGAGTCTCGCCAAGCAAAAAAGAGCGGAAATCATTGCTTTCTGTGACATTATACAGGAACGTGCTGAAGAAGCTGCTGCAAAGTATGGTGCTGAAGGATCACAAGTTTATAGCGATTATCGTCAGTTACTAGAAAATAAAGATATTGAAGTCGTACATGTATGTACCCCTAACGATTCGCACTCGGAAATTACGGTAGCAGCGCTTGAGGCAGGTAAGCATGTACTATGTGAAAAGCCGATGGCTAAAACTGCTGAGCAAGCAAGGGAAATGCTTGATGCAGCCAACCGTACAGGCAAAAAGTTATCCATTGCTTATCAAAACCGTTATCGTGATGACAGTCTGTATCTAAAGCAATTGGTTGAGCAAGGAGAGCTTGGTGAGATTTATCTCGGAAAAGCCATTGCTCTGCGCCGCCGTGCGGTTCCGACCTGGGGAGTATTTTTGGATGAAGAGAAACAGGGCGGTGGTCCGCTGATTGATATCGGCACACATGCACTCGACTTGACACTCTGGCTGATGGATAATTACAAGCCTAAAAGCGTGCTAGGCTCAACCTTTCATAAACTGGGGGATCGGAAAAATGCAGCAAACGCTTTTGGGCCGTGGAATCCTGAGGAATTTAAAGTAGAAGACTCGGCTTTTGGGTTCATCACTATGCAAAATGGAGCTACGATTGTATTGGAATCCAGTTGGGCATTAAATGTTGTCGAGTTTGGTGAAGCCAAGACGTTGTTATGCGGTACCGAAGGCGGAGCAGATATGCAGGATGGATTGCGCATTAACGGGGAAAAGAACAGCCGCTTGTTTGATACGAAAATAGATCTGGATGCAGGAGGGGTGGCCTTTTACTCCGGTGAAACGGAAAATGAAGCAGACCGCGAAGCCCGCCTGTGGATTGAATCTATTCTGGACGACAAAGAACTCCTTGTGAAGCCGGAGCAGGCACTGGTGGTTACTGAGATTTTGGAAGCCATCTATGAATCGGCCCGCACGGGAAAAGCAGTCTACTTTGACTAAGCCTTGTAATGATGCCGAATAGACGATCACTATAATGAAAGCAGCTTATTTCACATATGATACAGGGAGGGATTTCTTTTGAAACTTGGAGTATTTATGGTGTTGTTCGGTGGACGTTCGTTGGAGGAGGCGCTGGATTATGTGGCTTCTCAAGGATTGGATGCTGTAGAAATCGGAACAGGCGGAAACCCGGGAGATAAGCATTGTAAGCCGGATGAGCTGCTGGAGAACGATACGGCACTCAAAAATTTTAAAAAGGCAGTAGAATCCCGGGGACTGACGATTAGCGCGCTTAGTTGTCATGGTAATGCGCTTCATCCGCAAAAGCATTTGGCACAGGCTGATCATGATGCATTTTTGAAAACCGTCCGATTGGCAGAAAAGCTGGAAGTTCCTGTCGTGAACACTTTCTCAGGCTGCCCGGGGGATCACGAGGACGCGAAGTATCCAAACTGGCCCGTGGCTCCGTGGCCAAATGATTTTCAGGAAGTGTTAAAGTGGCAATGGGAGAATAAAATTATTCCTTACTGGACTGAAATGGGTAAATTTGCGGCAGATCATCATGTTAAAATAGGACTGGAGTTACACGGGGGCTTCTCCGTTCATACACCAGCAACCTTGCTTCGTTTGCGTGAAGCGGTGGGAGAGGTCATTGGTGCTAACCTGGATCCGAGCCATATGTGGTGGCAGGGGATTGATCCCGTACAGGCGGTTCAAATTTTAGGCCGAGAGGGTGCCATTCACCATTTCCACGCTAAGGATACGACGATTGATCCGATCAATGTTAATAAATACGGACTTACCGATATGCAGGAATATACGAATATGTTAGATCGAGCATGGCAGTTCCGTACCGTGGGCTATGGGCATGATGTAAAAACCTGGGCAGATATTATCAGTGCTCTGCGTCTGGTGGGGTACGATTATGTAGTGAGTATTGAGCATGAAGATGGTTTGATGTCTGTGGAAGAAGGCTTTACTAAGGCTGTCCATAATCTTCGCCAGGTCCTGATTGAAGAACCGCTGAGCGAGATGTGGTGGGTCTAACCTAATAGGGGGAACTATGGATGATTAACGTCACCATTTGGAATGAATTTCTAAATGAAAAGTTGAATGATGAAGCCAAACGGATTTATCCTAACGGTATACACCAGGCGTTGGCTGACGGCTTAGCAGATGAGGGGTTTACCATCCGAACAGCCACCCTGCGTGATGATGCCGAGCATGGTTTGGGAGAAGAAATCCTCAATTCCACAGATGTGCTGCTGTGGTGGGGACATAAAGCCCACGATCAGGTGAGCGATGAAGTTACAGCGCGTGTTGTCAAGCGTGTGCAGGAAGGAATGGGCCTCATCGTTCTGCATTCAGGTCATTTTTCCAAGCCATTTAAAGCTCTGATGGGCACCAGTTGTGATTTAAAATGGAGAGTTGCAGGCGAGCAGGAGATTATTTGGTCGGTAAATCCATCACATCCCATTGTGGAAGGAATAGACGCTAAAATTCTCCTAGCGCAAGAAGAGATGTATGGTGAGTTCTTTGATATTCCAACGCCGGATGAACTGGTCTTTGTCAGTAACTTTGAAGGCGGCGAAGTATTTAGAACTGGCTGTACCTTCTATCGAGGGAATGGTAAAATATTCTACTTTAGACCAGGCCATGAAACCTATCCGACTTATTACCAGCCTGATATTTTGAAGGTCATTGCTAACAGCATCCGTTGGGCTTCTCCGACAAAAAATAAAAAACCAATATATGGTAGAAGTGAGCCGGTAAGGCCACTAGGTAGAGTGTTGGTATAGTTAATGGTCACATATTTATGACTTTCTATAAATAGGGTTTACAGGCGGAATCTCTGGGGATTCCGCTTTTTTTGTATTTAACGATTTAGACATATACCTGTCGTGTTGGTTTGTTGTATAATCAGTTTTGGTCACGGCAACTTTATCAGCGCAGGTATTAAATTTAAGAAAGTGTTTTCTTTCGGGATAAAGTATGCTAAAATGATATATACTAACAAAAGGAAAGCTTTATCAAACCGAAATGCAAAAGAAGGTGAAAAATTTGGAGAGTCAACCGCAATTTACAAAAATGTGTCCGCGTTTTGAAACCGCCTTTTCATGTCTGGGTAAGCGTTGGAATGGATTGATTATTCAATCCATGATGAGCGGTCCCAAGCGGTTTAAGGATATTTCCAATCTGATTCCCACAATGAGTGACAAAATGTTATCAGAGCGGATGAAGGATCTGGAAAATGAGGGAATCCTTACACGCCATGTATACCCGGAAACTCCTGTCCGCATTGAATATGAACTAACGACCAAAGGTCGTGCGCTTCAGCCAGTTATGGAACAGATTCAATTTTGGGCTGAGGAATGGATTAGATGATCACCAAACTCATTAAGTGTTTCTTATAGCAAAACAGCCTTTTCCAAGGAAAAAGGCTGTTTTTATTTTTTGTAATAGTTGGGTACGGCTTAATAGCTTTTGGCACGCCCTGCAACTGAGAATGTTCCGGCTGTTGTACGGCGGGAGACACGGGATTGAATATCCAGTGCAGCTGAACGAAATGTACCTAGGCACGAGTGGCAAAGTCTTCCCGCATATATAGGAGAACGGCAGGACTCACAAGGATAATCAAGCTGACTATATGTGGAGGGAAATTTGCCTGTTCTTACCCAATCTATGAGCAAATCCATTGGTGTGCCGGTCATATCACTGAGCTGGCGAGTATGAGTAGAAGGATGCTTCCATAGATAGTTAGAACAGCGGTCAAAGAATATATTTTCTTCCTGGATACAAGTAGTGCACAGGTTTCTAAGATTTTGACGGAAAACGGAACCGCATTTTGGGCAATTGGAAGTATGTATCTCCATAGAAACCAGTCCTTTGTATCGAAAATGTTATAACATTTTTAAATTTATTAGTTACATATTACTATGACTTTATACCTATATCAATCTTTATTTAGAGAATTGCTGATCATTAAGTATATGTTGAGATTTGTATTGACATTACTCAATCTTTATTTTTAACTTACGGATCACCTATGCTTGCTAGTGAACAGACAGACTGTACCGCATTTTTAAAGCAGTTGGGAAAAGTGTTCGCCCTAAGACAATTGTTCTCTTTACAGCTCATTGGGAGACACAAGTGTTAACGATCAGTTCAATGGATGGTGTGTACGAAATAATTTATGACTTTGGAGGCTTTCCGCCCGAACTGTACAAAGTGAAATATCCAGCACATGGTTCTGTTGAACTAGGGCCTGTACGCAAACTGTACAGCCCATAAAAATCTAGTAAAATAAGGAATATGAGACGAAGATATGAGTTAACAGATGAAGAATGAAATATCCTTGAACCCTTGCTGCCCCCGGCCCGAAAAAAACAAGGAGGACGTCCACCTAAAGATCGGCGTCAGATGCT
>NZ_JCAJRU010000041.1:0-25400 GCF_059447605.1 Paenibacillus sp. N119s
GCGGTCGTGGCGAAGTGGTTAACGCACCGGACTGTGACTCCGGCATTCGTGGGTTCAAGCCCCATCGGCCGCCCTTTCTTATTGGGGATTAGCCAAGCGGTAAGGCAACGGACTTTGACTCCGTCATGCATAGGTTCAAATCCTATATCCCCAGCCATCTTATGCGGACGTGGCTCAGCGGTAGAGCATCGCCTTGCCAAGGCGAGGGTCGCGGGTTCGATTCCCGTCGTCCGCTTTTTTATAATCTGGCGCCATAGCCAAGTGGTAAGGCAAAGCTCTGCAAAAGCTTTATTCCCCAGTTCAAATCTGGGTGGCGCCTCCATAATTAAATATGCCGGCGTGGCGGAATGGCAGACGCGCTCGACTCAAAATCGAGTGGGAAACCGTGGAGGTTCGAGTCCTCTCGCCGGTATTAACTAAAAAAGTTCATTAGAGACATTCTCTAGTGAGTTTTTTTTATTTGAGCTTTAGTACCCCACTCATTGTTTGAGTTGAAGACACCTTTGAGTTGTATTCCAAATGCGAATAAATATTTGCCGTTGTTACATAATCGCTGTGGTCTAACCATTCCTAAACTTCTTTCATGCTTACCCCTAGTACATCTACATAAATATACTCCAGGTATTCAAGACAATAAGAATTGTCAGAAGATAAGCGATAGGATTCCTCTTATTCCTTCATACGAATCAGAAGCTCATAGAAGTGTCCACCAGTGTCAGTATATGGAAAATGGATTTATTCTTGGTTCGTCCCTTTTCAATTTCAGTATATATACCATTCAAATTACCCGATGTGGCGGTATGTTTAATATTAATAGTCCAATTCAATAAATCAATAGCCGACCATTTTAACCCTACGGCCTCGCTTCGGCTTAGCCCATAAAAGGCAGCCAGGATAACGAAAAGCTCAATTCTTTCGCCTCGGATTACTGCGAGGAGTTGATTGGGCTCCTCGGCATTGTAGAAGCTCACGATAGCGTACTCAAACGCGGCGATACGGCTTTAAAACAGCTCGGTCAAGCACCACCTTTGTCCTCTTTTTACGATAGCAACCCCGGTTTGTGGCAGGTGCACCATGACGTTCATAGGCCACGGTATTGGACTTGGCTTTGGTTATCAGATCCATCCGGGTGCTGCCGAATGGGTACCATTGATCAATCCTCGCAAAGCAGGAATGATCAGAGGTATACAAGACCATTTCTGGGACGTGCCCTAGTCAAAACACAGCATGAGGCCGATGACAATGACAACAACCTCATGAAAAACGCCTCCAAAATTGCGTCACATTTAACACAATTGATATTGATTATCAATATCAATTGTGTTAATATGGTTTTGTTTACTAGTGAACAAAATATAATCTAATGGTGACACTGAACTTGATCTGCAACTACTACAAGAGAGGGGAGATTGGGAAATTGGAGTTTCAAAATCATTTTAAAGGTCATCTTTACGAGCAATATATTAAAATGCTACATCTGAATGAGCTGTATACTGAACAAGAAATTAACTCGTTTCGGCAACAGGCCAGAAAGTACCAGATTGACATGCTCTCCAATAATATTACTAGTGTACACGTTATTGATTGCATTGGTGATTATGAACCGATAAATCATACCGGGATTGTGGAGAAGATGGGGTTGTCCAAAGCTAGCATTACTAAAATTAGTGCAAAGCTGCTGGAAATGGGCTTCATTATGAGAAGCCAACTGAACAGCAATCGTAAGGAGATTTACTTTAGTTTAACGGATAAGGGAAGACACGTTTATCATTTGCATAAAGAACTGCACAAAGAAAAAGAAGAAAGGTTTTACAAATTCATTGAAGCCTATTCAGAGGTTGAGCTGCAGACTATTGGAAAATTTATGAGTGATTTGGTGGCGCGTGCCGAAGAATACTCCGAAGGGAAGTTTATGATAAATGACGACATTAAAGATTGAGAAATTAAGATCCAAGATTGAAGGGAAAGAAATTTTAAAAGGGCTCACACTGGAGATTCATGGCGGAGAGATTCATGCGATTATGGGGCCTAATGGGACGGGAAAAAGTACATTGGCTTCAGCTTTAATGGGCCATCCCAAATATGAGGTTACTGGCGGTAAGGTGACATTGGACAATGAAGACCTTCTGGAGATGGAGGTGGATGAGCGTGCCCAGGCAGGTTTGTTCCTCGCTATGCAATACCCAAGCGAAATTGCTGGCGTGACCAACTCGGATTTTCTTAGAAGTGCCATCAATGCACGGCGTGAAGAAGGCGATGAGATATCCTTAATACGTTTTATCCGTGAAATGGAGAGCAAAATGCAGGGGCTAGAGATGAACCCGGAATTTATGCATCGTTATTTGAATGAGGGATTCTCTGGCGGTGAAAAAAAGCGGAATGAGATTTTGCAAATGATGCTGCTTGAACCCAAGTTTGTGATCCTGGATGAAGTGGACTCAGGACTTGATATTGATGCACTGCGTATTGTGGCCAATGGCGTAAATGAGATGCGCAGCCCGGATAGAGGCTTTTTAATCATCACCCATTATCAACGACTGTTGAATTATATTACCCCGGATTTTGTGCATGTCATGATGCAAGGCCGGATAGTTAAATCTGGCGGTCCGGAGCTTGCCCACCGTTTGGAGGCTGAAGGGTACGATTGGGTGAAGGAGGAACTTGGGATTACGGATGAGACGGTAAGTGAAGCTTAAAAGCCGGAGAGGAGGAACAGCACGTGGATATACAAGCTAGAGTTTCAATGAATGTGGACGATTTACGCGCATGGTCAAGCGCTAAGGATGAACCTCGTTGGCTGATTGAACGCCGCGTTCACGCACTCGAACTGGCAGGGACGCTGGAGTTGCCTAAAGTGGAGAAAATCAATCTTGAAAAATGGGATATCTACGAAAGTGGAGATTACAAAGCTGAGACTGCTTGGTCTAGTTTGGAGGAAGCGCCGGGGGTTGTTCAAGGTTTGGTTGCTTCTCCGGTGAAAGGCGGACTAATCGTTCAGTTCAACTCGGATGTAGTGTATACGAAATTGTCCGAGAGCTTAGCCGCCCAGGGAGTCATTTTAACGGATCTGCATACTGCGGCAAAAGAGCATGAGGAGCTAGTTCAACGTTATCTCTTTCAGGCAGTAAAGCCAGAAGAGCATCGTTTATCTGCTGCACACAGTGCCTTATGGAGTGGTGGCGTTTTTCTATATGTCCCAGACGGTGTAGAGGTTGAAGCACCTATTCAAGCGATCTTTCTTAACGATACAAGCGGTGTGTGTTTTGCTCCTCACGTCTTAATTGTGGCAGGGAGCAACAGCAAGATCACTTACGTGGATAATTGTGTATCGAGTCGTGATGATGTCAAGGTATTGCATAACGGTGTGACGGAGGTCTTCGCGGGGGCGGGCTCAAAGGTGCAAGTAGCTTCGGTTCATCAGCTTGCTGCAACTACAACAGATTTCACCCAGCGACGGGCGGTCGTTCTTGCTGATGGGGGTGTGGAATGGATTATCGGTGAGATGAACAATGGTTATACCGCCAGCGATACCAAGACTTTGCTACAAGGCAACGGGGCGGTCTCCGACAATAAGGTGATTGCTATTGGCACGGGCAATCAAAAATCGAGCTATACAACTCAAGCTCAGCATTTTGGCAGAAGCTCGGTAAGCCAGATGATTACGCGGGCAGTCATGCTTGAAGAAGCTACGGCCATTATCAACGGCATTACAAAGATTGAAAAAGGTGCAACCCATTGTGATGGTCAGCAAACAGAACGCGTGCTTATGCTAAGTCCTAAAGCTCGCGGCGATGCCAATCCGATCCTGTTGATAGATGAGGATGATGTAACCGCGGGTCATGCTGCATCCGTGGGGCAAGTAAATGCAGAGCAAATCTATTATCTGATGTCGCGCGGGATATCACGGAGTGAAGCCGAACATCTTGTTATTTTCGGATTTCTCGCTCCTGTCATTTCGGAGATCCCGCTGGAAGGTGTTCGCAGTCGCCTAAAAGATTTAGTAGAAAGCAAGCTCGGCAGATCATAGCAAATCAAAATGAATCTTGAAAGGTTAAAAAGGAGTGATACTAATGGCTAAAAAAGCACCAGATATGGGCGAATATAAATATGGGTTTCGCGACAAGCACCAGTCTATTTTTCAATCTGGAAAAGGTCTGACGGAAGAGATTGTCCGGGAAATTTCCCGGATCAAGGAAGAGCCGGAGTGGATGCTCAATTTTCGGTTGAAAGCTTTGAATCAATTCTACAAAATGCCGATGCCTAATTGGGGAGCGGATTTGACCGGGCTAAATCTTGATGACATCCAGTATTACGTTCGCCCTTCTGAAAAACAGGGAAAGACCTGGGAGGAGGTTCCTTCCGAGATCAAAGCAACCTTTGACAAGCTGGGAATCCCTGAAGCGGAGCAAAAGTTCCTGGCGGGCGTATCCGCTCAATATGAGTCGGAAGTAGTTTATCATAGCATGCGGAAAGAACTGGAGGATCAGGGCGTTATTTTCCTTGATACGGATACTGCATTAAAGCAATACCCCGAAGTGTTTAAGCAACATTTTGGGACGATCATCCCTCCCGCAGACAATAAATTTGCGGCGCTTAATAGTGCGGTTTGGTCAGGCGGTAGCTTTGTATACATTCCGAAGGGTGTTCATTGCGAGGTTCCTATACAAGGTTATTTCCGTATTAATTCTGAAAATATGGGTCAATTCGAGCGGACATTAATTATTGCCGAAGAGGGCAGCTTTGTCCATTATGTTGAAGGATGTACAGCGCCTATTTATAGTACCAGTTCTCTGCATAGTGGAGTTATTGAAATTATTTGCCGGAAAGATTCCCGTGTCCGTTACACGACCATTCAGAATTGGGCTCCTAATATCTACAACTTGGTAACCCAAAGGGCTGTGGCAGAAGAAAATGCCACAATGGAATGGGTGGACGGCAACATCGGCTCCAAGGTAACAATGAAGTATCCGGCAGTATTATTGAAAGGGCGGGGAGCCAAGGGGTCCATCCTGTCTATTGCCGTAGCCGGTAAAGATCAACATCAAGATGCTGGCGCGAAGGTAATTCACCTTGCTCCCGAGACAACATCTACGATTATATCCAAATCTATCAGCAAGCAGGGCGGAAAAGTAAACTACCGAGGGTTGTCCAGCTTCAGCCGCGATTCCGCAGGGTCCAAGTCCAATATTAAGTGCGATACGTTGATATTGGATAACATGTCAACATCAGATACGATTCCGTACAACGAAATTAAAAACGATCAGATTACTTTGGAGCACGAGGCAACAGTATCTAAAGTGTCCGAGGAACAATTGTTTTACTTAATGAGCCGCGGGCTTACAGAACAAGATGCTACACAAATGATTGTAATGGGCTTTATTGAACCGTTTACCAAAGAATTGCCAATGGAATATGCCGTTGAAATGAATCGGTTGATTCAATTTGAGATGGAAGGAAGCATCGGTTGATTCATTAATTTAATAGATCAAACCTTTATCATTCTTTAATGAGGTGCTAGTAATGAAGAAAAATAATTCGGACGATTCGGAACTAGCTCAAATTACTCGAGAGATACGAAAACTTCAGTTCTGCCTCCATATGCTGTCAGGATTGAGCGCAAGTTGTGGTGTGATGATACCTTTAGACTCTATTCATACGCTTATAAGGGAACTTTCGGATCAAGAGGTCACTCTTAGGCAAAAAGCAAAGGATCACTCAGACGATTTAGGATGAAAAAAGGTCTGAATGACGGTTGGTAAAACAATGGGAGGAGTTGAAATAATGGATGAAAATGGAGTTTTATTCGATGAAGTATCGGAAGTTCTTCTCAAACTACGTCCTTTCTTACTGCGTGACGGTGGAGATGCTGAACTGGTCGAAGTTGAGAATGGTATAGCAAAATTAAGATTTTTGGGAGCTTGCAATGGTTGCCCAAGTGCTACAATTACGTTAAAGGTTGCTATTGAGCGCGCAATTCTTGAGGAAATTGATGATATTAAAGAAGTTGTACAAGTATTCTAAATTCCTTGATACTGAGCAACTGAGTTAGTCCTGTCGTAGACCATAGCTACGGAAGTTGATTCCGCTGCTCAATATCAAAGTACATCGACAGATTACCTTGCGGGTCGAAATCGACGAGCAGCTTTTTTTTACTTCGTTAAACAAGGTATTATCAAGGTTTAATTCGTTATCGAGTGGGAAACCGTGGAGGTTCGAGTCCTCTCGCAGGTATATACAAAAGGATGATAAAATGCTTAAAGGCATTTTATCATCCTTTTTATTAATTGCATTCTCAATTTCGGCTACATAATTAATCAGGTGGTCAGATGAATGGAAGATAAGAACTTCGCATAGTTTCTTTTCTAGATATTTGACCAGCGCTTTGATCTTATCGTAAGATGATGGTACTAGAAAAACATTTATAGTTTATTAAGTGTAAAAGAAATGAGGAATGCATATGCAAGAAAGAATTTTGGAAGCTTTTGTAGAGGAAGTTCATGAAAATGGCTTGAAATTCACGATGGATGATCTTGCGAAAAGACTTGCTATCAGTAAGCGTACGTTGTATGAAAATTTTTCGTCTAAGACGCTTATTTTAGAGACGCTTATTGAGCGTACCAATGATGATATGATTCGAAAAACGGAGCAAATTATCCAAAACAGTGAATTATCTTTGTTAGAAAAGATAAAACAATCGATTAGAGTGATGCCGTTGTACTATAAATTTTATGATTTGAGAATATTGGATCAGATGAAAAAGTATTATCCTGAGCAATGGAAAAAGGTATATGCAGATTTAAACGATTGGTCTCCAATTAGAACATTAATTCAGGAGGGTATCCGAGAAGGAATTATTGTGAACAAAAATGAAGCTTTGATCATGAAGCTTATTATTGATTCAGTGAACCTGACGCTTGATCAGCGTTTCTTTCTGGATAACAGTGTGACGGTAGAGGAAGCTACTTATTCCATTGTAGATATATTGTTATTTGGGTTAGTCGAGAAGCAAAAATAGTCTAATAATATATGCCTATAAAAGGAGGGCTTTTTTTATAATAAAACTAAAAAAACAATTAAAGTTTTTTTGTTTTTGAAGTTGAGATACTGAAAAATTACTAAGGATAAATAAAATGTTCTTGAAAAGGAAGGGTGGAGATATGTCTATTCTGACAAGAAATCGGGGAGCAATGCTGTTATTGATGCTTAACATTTTTTTAGCATTTATGGGGATTGGATTAGTTGTTCCCGTGTTACCGAAATTTATAAGCGAGCTAGGGATGAACGGTTCTTCCATGGGACTGATGGTTGCAGCTTTTGCGCTGACGCAGCTTTTATTATCACCCTTATCTGGAAAATTGTCTGACCGTTATGGACGTAAAAAGTTGATTGTTTCTGGAATGATCATTTTCATGCTATCAGAGCTTGTTTTTGGACTAGCGAGTTCTGTTCCTACGTTATTTGTTGCGAGAATCCTGGGCGGGGTAGGTGCAGCGTTGCTCACTCCTTCTATAATGGCCTACGTCGCTGATGTGACCTCATTTGAGGAAAGAGGCAAGGGGATGGGGATGATCAATGCAGCAATTAACACGGGCTTCATCATCGGGCCAGGAATTGGTGGTTTGTTAGCCGCCTATGGAATACGTATTCCTTTCTTTGCAGCGGCAGGAGCAGCAGCAATAGCGGCTATTTTGTCTCTGCTCGTGCTGCCTGAGTCTTTAAGCAAGGAAAAACAACAGTACAATAGAGAACTTCCGCGTCAAAAAGAAAATCTTTTACAACAGTTTGCCAAGTCCTATCAATCTCCGTATTTCATGGGCTTGCTCATTGTATTTGTCGTTGCTTTTGGGCTGGCGAATTTTGAAACGGTATTTGGACTGTTTGTTGATCATAAATATGGTTTTACACCGATGGATATCGCCATCATTATAACGACAGGCTCTATTTTGGGAGCAGTTGTGCAAGCAACTATATTTGGCTGGATCATTAACCGTTTTGGTGAGAAAAAGGTAATTCATCTTTGCTTGGCTATCGGAGGACTGTTTATTTTTCTAACTTTATTTGCCGAACAGTACGTGATGATTATGCTGACGACCTTCATCATTTTTCTGGCGATGGATATCCTTCGCCCGGCAGTAAGTACTTCTCTATCGCGGCAGGCCGGAGATGAGCAAGGCTTTGTTGCCGGCATGAACTCATCCTATACCAGCTTGGGTAATGTGATTGGACCATTAATTGCAGGACTGTTGTTCGATGTTCATATTAATCTGCCTTATATGGTTGCAGCTATAGCGTTACTAGCTTGTCTCGTCCTTTCACTACGTTCCAAGCAAGCGGGTGAGCAAAACTCGATGGCCCGTACACTAGAGCAACATAGAAGTGGTTAGCCGCAGGTCTATATTCACCCCCGACTTAGGTCTAGGTTTAAAAACCGTCTGGGGTCCGTTTTGCCAAGCGCTAGGTCCGCGTACAATAAGAACATAAGCAAGACACAGTGAAAGGCGGTGAGAAATAATGAGAGTTAACAAAGGGAATGGGTTAGCCATTGTACTGATCGTGTTGGGTTCGATTATGCTGCTCGGTAAGTTTACTCCGTTTTTCGGTCACTTTGTAGGACATCTGATTGGTTACTTAATTCCGATAGCCATGATTATGCTGGGATACTACGGTGTGAAAAGAGGAAATGCGCTCTTCGGCTGGATCGTGCTTGTGCTCGGGGTACTAATTTTACTGGGCAAGCTGTCCTGGCTGATTGGACCACTGCTGGCAATCGGGTTAATCATTTTTGGTGTATCCATGCTGAGTGACCGTAGAAGACGCTACTAATTGGGACAGTGTGAGGAAGAAGAAAAATGCACCTAAGCAAAGAGCATGAAATGATGAAAATACGAAATTGTGAAAGGAGTAGACGCCAATGAGTGTTTTTCGAAGAATGCGTGATATTACAGTAGCAACCTTCAATGAGCATTTGGAACAAAGTCAAGATCCGGTCCAACTCATTGACCAGTTTCTATATAATACCCGCCAGGAAATCGCCGAAGCGGAAAAGCTTCATCAGCAGTATGCAGTGCATACAAGACAAATGAAGCAGCAGTTGGATCATGCATTGTCCATGCAGGCCAAACGGGAGGAACAAGCGCTTCTGGCCTTGAAAGCAGATGAAGAACACGTTGCAAAGCTAGCCCTTCAGGAAAAAATGCTGTATGCAGAAAAAGAAGAGCAGTATAGAGAACTGTGGGAGCAGAGCCGTGAATCCTTACGTGAATTGGAGCAGCGACTGGATACATTAAAGACAGAGTACGAGACAGTTCACAGTAAGCGTCAATATTATGCTGCACGTGTACAAACGTTGAGACTCCAGCAGCAAATGAACGAACGGGCAGGTACATACGGCGGACGAAATGTTCCCCGAATGTTCAACCGCTTGGAAGACCGGGTAGCTGATATGGAAGCAGAAACAATGAGTCTGCGTGATTTGCGCCGGGGTGAGGAGTATACGAGGGATACTCACAGCGGTGGATCGCTGCTCGAACAAGAGTGGGCGAGACTGAAGAGCAAGCTGAACAACAACGGGAAGGAGTAAGTTAATTATGACCCGAATTTACCGATCAAGCCGGGATAGAGTATTAACTGGAGTATGTGGCGGTCTTTCTGACGCAACAGGAATGGACTCAACTTGGATACGTATTCTGGTTGTGATCAGTTTCTTTATTACAGCAGGCACCACTTTTATGATTTATGTAATTGCTGCGTTAGTTATTTCCAAGGAGCCAAGATCTCCTTACGATGGGGGATTTGGTCCAGATAGCGGTCCCTACACCCATCAAGATCCACGCTATTATGGCGGTAATAGTACTAGAACACAGTATGGACAAGGAAATGGTTACAATCAAGGCGGCGCATACGGCAACTCGAACGCGTTTGGTCAGGATGCCCGCTATTCATCCAAATTTAATACAGGGCACAACAGTGATCTGGATTCCATGATGGAAGATATCGAGAAAAAAGCAATGAAAAAGGAACTGGAAGAGTTACGTAAAAAAGTAGAGCAATTCGAGAAGGGAGAACGTAAATAATGGGAATCTTTAAAAGAATGAAGGATATGACAAGAGCATCGGTGAATGAAATGTTGGATAAAGTGGAAGATCCGATTATCATGTTAAATCAGTACTTGCGCGATATGGAGGCAGAAATTCACGAGGCTGAGGTAACGGTCGCCAAGCAAATGGCAAATGAGCGTCGTATGAAGCAGCGCTTGGAGGAGGCTGTGCGTGTATCCAATGAGCGCGAAAAGCAGGCCGAATCTGCATTGCGAAATGGCCAGGAAGAAGTAGCTCGCAAGCTGCTGGGCGAAAAGATTTATTTTGTGCAAAAGCAGGATGAATATCGTGACTTGCACACTCAAGCCGAGCTCCAAGCCAAAGAACTGGTACAGCAACTTCACGGGATGAAGGATGAATTCTATAAAATGCGCAATAAGCGTAATGAGCTGGTATCCCGTGCTCAAATGGCAAAAGCCAAAAAGCAAATGTCGCAAATCAATAGCTTGCACACGATTGAAAGCGGGTCTGCTTCACTGGGCTTCCACCGCATGGAGGAAAAAATCCTGCATATGGAGGCAGAAGCTGACGTACTGCGTGCCCCTTATCGTCAAGCACCGGGAGAGGCTTATGTTAATCCCGCAGAGGCTGAAAAACAATTTAAAGTGGATGAGCAGCTTCAACAGTTGAAGTCCAAAATTCAGGCAGGGGCTAAACCTGTAGATATTAAGAAAGACTAACTACTCGGAACTTAAACATTATGATATGCTGTATAGATGGACACTGATCAATAATAGTGCTCAATCTGTATGATTCAGGAAGCCATATGGCGATATATTACGCCACTATGGCTTTTCCTTCCTGTATAAACAAAAAAGGGGGTGCAGCATGGAGAGAAAAAAATCGGCCTTGGCACTGGCAGGGATTGGCATCGGGATTATCATTTTATTCGGTCAGTGGATTGGGTTCCTCTCTGTGGTTGCACTGATCCTAATGTTGGCAGGAATATATAAGATTCGCAATTCCAAAATCAAAAAGGGCTATACGATGCTTGCAATTGGTGCCGGTCTGCTGGTGCTGGATCATTTGTTCTTGTTTGTGGTGATCACCTTGGCTTCGCTGGCTGTGTTCTATTCACGTTCCAGGAAGCTGCATAAAGGTCAAAGCTCCATATTCAAACACAATTTCATATCCAATCATAAGTGGGATGAAGTACCGTGGAGCTTGCGCAGTACAAGCATATGGCATGTGGTTGGTGATGTGGATGCCGACCTGACGCTGGCTCTTCCAGAGGAACGTGAGCCCGTCGTATTTTTACAAGGGATCTTCGGTGACATTGACATCACGTTGCCAGATAATTACGGTGTAGAGGTAGAGATGTTCGTATTGTTCGGGCAAATTCAGTTTGACCGGGATCATGAGGCGGGGATGCTCAATCGACTGGTGTGGAAGTCTCCTCATTTTGAGCAGAGTGAATATAAAGTGAAGTTTGTCGTTTCGTACTTGGCGGGCGATGTCCGCATTCGATTTTATTGAACCAGGAGGAACCGGGATGAATCACAAGAAAACGTCCAACATGGTAACCCGCAGTATGGGTGAAGGTATCCTCCTGTGTGTTGTTGTGGGCGTAGTTGTTTTTTATATGCTGTATACATATGGATATGTGAAGTCGTTCCCAACCTGGGGGATGATACTGAAAGTAGCAGGCGCCGTTATACTGGTGTTGATTGGCACAGGGGCAATGTACGGATTTTATGAAAGCTATCGCTTTAAAACCAGACTGGAAATGCTGAGAGAGACATTGCTGATGTGGGAAAAGGGAACTCCTGCACGTGAGTTGCCACCCTTGGGGCATGATGAGCTGGGCAGATTAGGAGAGCAGTTGGAACGGATCGGGCGTAAATGGCAGGAGCAAGTTACGTCTTTACAACGCTTATCTACGGATAATGCTCAGTTGGCAGAACAGGCACGGATGACTGCGATCGTGGAGGAACGACAGCGGCTGGCCAGAGAGTTGCATGATGCCGTATCGCAGCAATTGTTTGCTATTTCCATGACAGCAACGGCTGTGGGCAGGACACTGGACAAAGATTTTGATAAAGCGCAGCGTCAAGTTGCATTAATTGAAGAAATGTCTTCCGTGGCACAATCCGAAATGCGGGCGTTACTACTTCATTTACGACCTGTCTATCTGGAAGGGAAACGGCTTGAGCAGGGTTTGCGCGATTTGGTACAGGAATTACAGGCAAAGGTACCCATGGAGATTGATTTTGAGATGGAAAGCGGAGTACAGTTGGTTAAAGGCATTGAGAATCACTTGTTTCGCATTGTTCAGGAAGCGATGTCTAATACATTGCGTCATGCCAAAGCAACTCGTATGGAAATTCGTATTGTGCAACGCCCGGATTCGATCAGGCTGACCATTCGCGATAATGGTATTGGTTTTGAAATGGATGAGAAAAAGCAGACATCCTATGGATTATCTACAATGCAGGAGCGGGTCAGTGAAATTGGTGGAGCTATTCAGTATATAACGGCTCCAGGAAAAGGGACACGGATCGAGGTGTCTGTGCCAGTTATTTATGATGAAAGCGGAAGGAACGATGATCATGGAAACGGAATTACCGATTAGCGTACTGTTGGTAGACGACCATGAAATGGTACGGATTGGGCTTGCAGCAGTGCTGGGGACGGAAGAAGGGATTGAAGTGGTCGGCGAGGCCGGAAGCGGAGAAGAAGGCATACGATTGGCTTCAGAATACAAGCCCAATGTGATTTTAATGGATTTGGTCATGGATGGCATGGATGGCATCGAGACGACACGTCAAGTGACACGCCTGCTTCCAGAAACGAAGGTGATTGTGCTGACGAGTTATCTGGATGATGAGAAAATGTATCCGGTCATTGAGGCAGGTGCATTCAGCTATTTGCTCAAAACGTCTCGTGCTTCCGAGATCGCGGATGCGATCCGTGCAGCTGCACGCGGGCAATCCGTACTAGAGTCGCAGGTGGCCTCTAAGATGATGAATCGGTTTCGCCAGCCACAGGCTGAAGCGCCCGCACATACAGAGCTAACAGACCGTGAGATGGAGGTTCTTCGCTTATTGGCACAAGGGAAGTCCAACCAGGATATCGCCGATGAGCTGATTATCGGGATTAAGACCGTAAAATTTCACGTCACGAACCTTCTTGCCAAATTAGGAGTGGAAGATCGCACACAGGCGGCAATCTATGCCTATAAAAACGGCTTAGCAGAGTAGACTGTAGAACGACGAATACAAAGAACCGGAGACGATGTAGGGTCCTCCGGTTCTTTGTGTTCCGCAACAATGTTTAGATAAGGAGGAATAAAAAGGCGATTAAAGCCAGGTCTAATGCAAGCCCTGCCCCGTATCCATATCCATATCTGTCGCGATAGCCTGCTCTGCCGTTTCTATACCCTCCATTTCCATAACCCCCATTTCCATATGAGTCAAATACACCTACGTTATTAGGAAAGTATGGATTTAAAAGTTCGTCCGGTGGTTTATTAAAGGAACTTAGCTTGGCAGAAGGGCGAGCTTTGTTTTTAGAATTCCTTTTTTTCTTTTTAGAGGAGATTTTTTTAGCTTTTTGTATACCTTTGTTACTGTAGCTTCCGGCAGCATAGAGACTACCAGGAAAGGAGGAAGGATATCCGTTCAACATCAGCTTGCCTTTGCTACACCCACTTAAGATGCCGATGTGTCGTGTACCATCACGCATAACGGCACAGACCATCCTTCCACCATGAGGTGCCACACTGGCTTCATTTACTGGATAAATGGGAAACATGATTTCACCTCTTTTTGGTTAAGATGCGTTGTGATAATAGTCTATTCTTACAGTGTTTATGATGTATGGTCGAACACCCAGTGGGCAGACGGATATTTTTGAATGATTGCGCTGAACACCTCTACGTATAAAATCTCTGGCAACGGGCAAACTCTTGATAGATTCATAGATTTGAATCGAGCCGGAAAAAGAAAGCATTTCAAGCATATGTGGGGAGCCGAGTGGTTATAGTGGGGGAGGAACGGGCATGTTAAAACTAGGAGTGATTAAAAAGGGAGTTATTATGCTTTTGGTATTAGGAACGGTGTTGGTACTAGCTGGATGGCGTTACGGAACTCTTCAGACAAATGGCACAGATTCCCGTGAGGCAGAAACAGCTTTACGCTCGTTGTTAATCATCTCGGATCAGACCCCAGGTACGCTGGACAAGCTAGTTGTAAAATGGCAAGGAGACTGGATTCCTAATCATGCAGATCCGGCAGATATGGCGGCCCAGTTAGTTGATCAACTAAATCTACCCACAGCAAGCAAACTCGTAGAAAATGGGCATACACTTTATCGTTCTGTTGGTGATCATGAGGATTTAAAAATTCGTTTAAATATGATGGAACGCCAAGCTGGACAATGGTATGTGGCCGTTCAACTGGAAAGCAGTGACAAAGGACGTGAGCAGTTGGTTCAGCTTCATAAGCTTTGTGCCGAGCAGTTACATTCTATAGGAGTTCAAGCACAGTGGAACATTGCCGTTCAGCGTTCGCTGCAAGCAAAGGAAAGCGTGGATCAACTGATGAAACAGACAGAAGCAAGCTTAGCAGGGAAAGTGTCCATGCAGGCTAAAGAAAGATACACAGACGCAACCACAGTAGCTGTATCTTATGAAGCCCCAGATCTACCGTTAATGGTTCAAAGTGGTGAGCATCAAGTTCAGATGCAGATCGCTGTACATGAAGATAGAGAGCATCAAGATAAACGTATAACGCTCGGGTTTCCACTCATCACGATTGAATACTGACTTATAAGGTAAATTTATGATTCACCGGATAGCTTATCCATGTGGAATATGTTAAAATGTCATCAAATCTTTAGTTCCATGTTTTTCGAAAATCAAGTATGATCTTGTATAAATATACACAATACTACATGCGGATTTCGAGGATTGTGGATTGCGGAATCTTGACATGGGAAGAATGAGGTACTTCATGGCTGACATACCTGTTAAAGAATCTCTTGTGACACAAGGTGCAGTTCTGTTTATTTTTGGCGCTACGGGCGATTTGGCTCGCCGCAAGCTATTTCCTGCTATTTACAGCTTGTATCGTGAAGGCAAGCTTGCTGAAGATTTTGCTGTTATTGGCGTAGCAAGACGTCCTCGCACTGAAGAAGAATTCCGTAATGACCTGTATGCTTCCATACAGGAGTTTAGCCGCTACAAAGCAGAGAATGATCAAGAATGGCAGGCATTTGCCGAGCATTTTGAATATAAATCACTGGATATCAACAATGTCGATGGTTTTCATGAGCTGAGACAGCAGACGGAGGCTATAGAAGGTAAGTTTAACATACCGGGAAATCGGTTGTTTTATTTGGCCTTGGCTCCTGAATTATTCGGAAGTGTGTCGAAGAGCTTGAAAGAGGGCGGCATGTTGGATGGCAAGGGCTGGAATCGTCTGGTAATAGAGAAACCTTTTGGTTACAACCTTGAGTCTGCACAAGAGTTGAACATTGAAATACGTGAAGTATTTGCCGAAGAAGAAATTTATCGGATTGATCACTATCTTGGTAAGGAAATGGTACAAAATATCGAGGTGATTCGCTTCGCTAACGCCTTTTTTGAACCACTGTGGAATAACAAGCATATTGCCAACGTGCAAATTACGCTTAGTGAAACAGTAGGGGTGGAGGAACGCGGAGGCTACTATGATCATTCTGGTGCATTGCGCGACATGGGACAGAACCATATGCTGCAAATGCTCACGATGATTGCGATGGAACCGCCTAGTCGTTTGTTGCCAGAGGATATCCGTGATGAAAAGGTGAAGGTGTTACGTTCATTACGACCTTTTGAATCGACTGAAGATGTGAGAACCAACGTGGTACGGGGGCAATATACTGAAGGTAGTTATCGCGGTCAGCAGTTGCCAGGGTATCGCCAAGAAGACAAGGTCGATCCACAATCAAATACAGAAACTTATTTTGCTTCACGCGTGTTTGTAGATAATTTTCGTTGGGCTGGCGTACCATTCTACATTCGTACGGGTAAACGCCTCCCAGTAAAAACTACGGAGATCGTTGTGGAATTTAAGAGTATGCCGACAAATGTATATCTCGGTCAAAAGCATACGCTCGAACCGAACTTGCTCGTCATTCGGGTTAATCCAATGGAGGGCATCTACATTAAAATCAATGCCAAGAAGCCTGGTTCAGAGTCAGATATTGAGCCGTTGGCAATGGATTTTTGCCAAAGCTGTATGGTGGGGATCAACTCACCGGAAGCCTATGAACGCTTGCTAATGGATGCGATCGAGGGTGATTCGACGTACTTCACGCGTTGGGATGAGGTGGCTACAGCGTGGAGATTCGTTGACCGAATCGCCAAAGCGTGGCAGCAGACCCCGGATACGCTGGAAACCTATGCTGCAGGCTCGTGGGGACCTGACGGTGCTCACAAGCTATTGGAGCAGGATGGCTTCAAGTGGTGGCCGGTTAGCGGTCAGGATGAAGATAATGTCATCTGGCGAGTAGGCGGCACTCAGTAATTCCGATTTGTCCAGCATCCCCCTATGTCCTGTTTAGGATGTAAGGGGATGCTTTGCGTTCGGAGTATGCTATAATAGCTTAGTCTCAGGTTTTCAGTTTGCAACTGATTTTACGTTAAAGGCAGGCTAAAACATGTAAATAGATCGTATTGATCATGAATATGGTAACGGAGTATGCCGGATATTGGAGCTAACGGCAATGAGCCGATGAACTTATGAACATAGGTGTGCATTATAGCCTTTTTATGAATAGCTTGAGCAGAATTGCAATGGATTTGATCATGAAGGGATATGTGAAATGAGTAAAACAACAGATATACTTCAACAGGAAGTCGACAAACGGCGTACGTTTGCGATTATTTCTCACCCGGATGCGGGTAAAACGACACTGACGGAAAAGTTGCTGCTGTTCGGGGGCGCTATTCGTCTTGCAGGTACAGTTAAGGCTCGTAAAGCAAGCAAGCATGCGACGAGTGACTGGATGGAGATTGAAAAACAACGGGGGATTTCCGTAACATCCTCAGTAATGCAATTTGATTATAATGGGCATCGCGTTAATATTCTGGATACTCCGGGTCACCAGGATTTCAGTGAAGACACGTATCGTACATTAACAGCTGCAGATAGTGCGGTCATGCTGATTGACGTAGCGAAAGGTGTGGAAGCGCAAACGATCAAGCTGTTTCAGGTTTGTGCGAAGCGCGGAATACCGATTTTCACCTTCATTAACAAGCTGGACCGTGAAGGACGCAGTCCCTTTGATCTGATGGAGGAACTGGAGCAGGTGCTTGGTATCCGTTCGGTGCCTATGAACTGGCCGATTGGTACAGGGCGTGATCTGTGCGGTGTTTATGACCGTGTCAAAAATCAGGTTGAGTTATTTCAGGGAGATGATCATTCCACGATCAAAGTACAAAAGGTGGAAGATTACAATGATCCGATTATTCGCGAGATGGCGGGCGAATATTTGCACGACCAATTGTGCCAGGATTTAGAGCTGCTTGATGTTGCAGGTGACCCTTTTGATATGGAAAAGGTACAGCGTGGAGAATTGACGCCTATATTCTTTGGCAGTGCGATTAATAATTTTGGTGTGCAAACATTTTTGGAAAACTTCCTTCAGCTTGCTCCTAAGCCAGAACCGCGCCGCAGTACAGTGGGGGAAATTCAGCCAACGAACGAGAAATTTACCGGCTATGTATTTAAAATTCAGGCCAATATGAACCCGGCTCACCGTGACCGTATTGCATTTTTGCGTATCGTGTCTGGTAAGTTCCAGCGCGGGATGAGTGTTAAGCATGTTCGGATGGGTAAGGAAATTAAGCTGTCCCAACCACAGCAGTTTTTGGCACAGGACCGTGATATTGTCGAAGAGGCATTTCCTGGGGATATTATTGGTTTGTTTGACCCGGGTATTTTCCGCATTGGCGATTCACTCAGTCAAGGGGGTGAGGTTGTATTTGATGAACTGCCGACCTTCTCGCCTGAGATTTTTGCCAAGGTTACTGTAAAAAATGCTTTAAAGCACAAGCAGTATCTGAAAGGTATTGACCAGTTGACTGAAGAAGGTATGATTCAGGTGTTCCGTACGGTAAGTTTTGATGATACGCTACTGGGTGTTGTCGGCCAACTGCAATTTGAAGTATTTGAATACCGCATGAAGGGTGAATACGGGGTAGATGTACAGCTTCAACGTATGCCGTTCCAGTTTGCACGCTGGATTGTGGATGAGCAGATTGATCCGAGCAAGTTCCGTATTAACTCTACGCTGGTAAAAGATAAGAAAGGCAACTATGTCGCCTTATTTGAAAATGAGTATGCCATGCGTACAGCTATGGAAAAAAATCCGACCGCTAAGTTTTTAGAAATGGCTCCATAAAATGATATGCAAAGCAGTCTGATCTCAGTCATTTGATATATACCACGAATAGTCCACTCGCATTCATGTCGAGTGGACTATTCTCATTTTTGAATACGAGTAAAAATAATGAGCCGAACTAAAGCTGAACAAGAAGTTAAAAGCTAGAGCTAGGTTAAGGGCACGGGTTTGATTTTATCAATTTCTTCATGTGCCAAATGGACAAAATCCTGCTGCTGGTTTGGACTCATATGCTTCCATACGATTTCAAGAATTACACCCAATCCAGGCAAAGCGGCTTCGGGTCCATCCACTGACCCAATGATCATATCCGTAAGATCAGCCTCTGATTTGCCGTGAACTTTGTGAACAATCGCTTGACGTAAATCCATTGTAATGGGCATGTGTACCTCCCGGATGTTGTAATAGTGGTCGAATGTATTATGGCTTGGGCTGTGGCCCCGTATACATGAGAAGCATTTGGAATAAGGATGTCAAAATTTATGTTTGTAGCATGATATGCTATACTATGACGGACAGTATGGTGAGCGGGAGGTAAAAAAGGAATGGCAAAAAAACAGTATGCGGTCATTGGCATGGGGCGCTTTGGTTCCAGTGTTGCCAGCGCGCTGAGTGAGATGGGTTTTGATGTGCTGGCTATTGACTCGGACGAGCAGCGTACACAGGAAATGTCGAATATTGTGACGCATGCGGTGTCTGCCGATTCGACGGATGAGGAGGCACTGCGAGCACTGGGTATCCGCAATTTTGACGTAATTGTAGTCGCAATTGGTGAAGATATACAAGCCAGCATTTTAACTACATTGATTCTCAAGGACATGGGTGTGCCTGCTCTTGTGGTTAAAGCACAAAATGAACTCCATGGGAAAGTGCTGCAAAAAATAGGTGCGGATAAAGTGGTTTATCCTGAACGGGATATGGGACTACGGGTAGCTCATCATTTAACATCTCCCAATATTTTGGATTATATTGAGTTGTCCAAGGACTATAGCATTTTGGAGATGCGTGCGGCTGACTCCATGATCGGCAAAAATCTGAAGGAGCTGGACATACGGGCACGCTTCGGCTGCAATGTGATGGCGATTCGCAGAAATCAGGAGATGAACATTTCACCTTATGCCGAGGATCGTCTGGAAGCGGGAGATGTCCTGGTCATTGTAGGGCACAAGGATGATCTGACCAAGCTGGAGCTGGCTTTTGCAGCTTAGTTAAGCTTGATGCTCAAGTACAGGTGACGCATCATTTATTTTTTAAAGAAACGGACCATAGAAACGGAAGGTTAAACATATGGAAATCATTTCACCGAATAATGCACGTGTAAAAGAATGGTCGCAATTACTGGAGAAAAAGCATCGCACACGGCAGCATAAATATATTGTCGAGGGGATTCATCTAGTGCAGGAAGCGCTGCGTTCGAAGGCGGCTGTTGAAAGCGTCGCCTACGATTTGGACAAGGGGATTCCTGCCGAGCTAAACGGTCTGGATTCAGCCGACCAACCGGTGGAATGGATTCCCGTGTCGGCGGCAGTCATTGCCAAATGCACCGATACCAAGACGCCGCAGCCTGTCTTTGCTATCGTGCGTAAGCAGGAGCGGAATGCATTCGCAGCATTGCTGGAGCAGCCGGATGCGCTGGTGATGGTGCTGGACGGGGTACAGGACCCCGGCAATGTAGGCACCATCATCCGTAGTGCGGACGCTGCTGGCGCCGCAGGCGTTATATTGGGGCATGGCTGCGCCGACCTGTATAATCCCAAAACGATCCGCTCCACGATGGGATCGTTGTTTCATCTGCCGGTGATCGAGGGCAGTCTGGAGGAGCTGTTGCCACAGGCCAAAAGCAAAGGGGCACGCTTGCTCAGCACCTCGCTGGATGCGAGCTTGTCATGCTATAATGTGGATTTGCGTGTATCCACTTGGCTCGTGATTGGCAACGAAGGCCAAGGTATTTCTGAGGCTACCGCGCGTATGGTGGATGAATCGGTATTCATTCCAATGCAGGGACAAGCAGAATCACTGAATGCAGCCATGGCTTCGACGGTGTTATTATTTGAGGCGATGAGACAGCGAAGTTAAGAGATAGAGCGATGAATCTGCGAGTGTGATTTATAACATTAATTGATATTAAAATGAGTCGGGTCATAGACCTGACTCATTTTTTTTAGAAAATGTTATATCTGTCCAGGCTGTATACCTTACAACAAAGTAATGTTTTTGTAAGCTTTGGCTGTTGTTCCTTGGGTAGAAGCTAATTAGTATGAAAAATAGCGAGCCGAAGAGAGAAGTGAGCAAAATATGAAATATGCAAAGCATAAAATCAAAGAAGTATGGAAGTCCAAATTAAGTTGTAATAAAACGTTAAAAAACTATAAAGGGATTATAATTACAGCTATAGTTATCGCCATTATAATTATCCTGTTAACCACACTGGTTTTTGGCACTATGCATATCATTCGGGATTCGATTTACACCATGAAATCCTTCTAAGCTGCAATTAAAGGGAATTCGATTATTGTTATTGCTTAGACAATCAAATCAAGGCATGATATAGAGAAAATTATGTTATTTAAAATTTAAGCGCTAAGAAGGTAGAAAACACGATGCATAAAATATTAATCGTAGAAGATGACCCTCAAATTAGCTCCTTACTCCAATCCTATCTTGAGAAATATGGCTATCAAGGAGTTGTCGTTTCAAATTTTGACCAAGTCTTAGGCGTTTTCCAAGAGGTAAAGCCTGATTTGGTCATTCTGGATGTGAATTTACCTCGTTTTGATGGATTTTATTGGTGCAGGCAAATTCGTACTCAATCTACTTGTCCCATCCTGTTTGTATCCGCGCGTGACGATAAAATGGATCAGGTCATTGCTTTGCAAAACGGAGCCGATGATTACATCACCAAACCGTTTCATCCCGAAGTACTGTTAGCCAAAGTAGAAAGCAATCTGCGACGTGCCTATGGTTTATATGCAGTTGCCCAAAAATCACGCTCCATAACAGTGTCAGGCTTGACTTTATACCCTGACACTATGGAGCTGGTGTTTTATGACAAGCAGGTAGAAATGAGCCATAAAGAAGCTGCACTGCTGGAGCTGTTGATGACATATCCCAAGCAGGTTGTAGGGAGAGTTCATCTCTTAGAGGCTTTATGGGACGATTACCAATATGTAGGCGAAAACACACTGAATGTTTATGTTACTCGTGTCCGTAAAAAGCTGGCTGAGTTGGGGCTGGAGGATATTATAGAAACGGTTAGAGGAGCTGGATATCGGCTGCACTTGACTGAGGAGGAAGAACAGTGAAGCTGTTTTGGCGTGATCATTTTTCTATGATCCTTTTTAATATTATCCAACTTTTTCTTGTGCTGAGTATTTACTGGATGGATGGTTATAGTAACTTGTCGACGGCCCTGTATTCGGTATTTTTTGGGTTCATCCTCTTGCTGGTCTATTTGCTATTCCGGTACGTCATGTATTCTGGTTTATACCAAATATTATCCACTGCTAACATTAGAGATTTAGATGAGCTTATTCAGATGAAGGTACTTAATCCGTTAGCCTCTGCTTTACAGCATTTGCTTTTACAATTTTACCGATTGTACCAGTCTCGAATTCATCAATTAGAGCATCAGCAGCGTGATCACATTACATTTATAAATCAGTGGGTCCATCAAATGAAAACGCCCTTATCTGTAATTCATTTAATTCTTAGAGGAAAAATAGATCCCGAGTCGGATCAGATTCACGATGAGATTGATCGGATGGGCAAAGGACTAGATATGATTTTGTATATGTCACGATTGGAATCCTTTGAACCAGACTTTCATGTGGAGCCTGTTGTATTACGAAAGCTGGTTGGTGAAGTGATTTATGATAACAAAAGATTATTGATCCGCAATGAAATTTATCCTTCCAATGAAGTGGACGAGCAGTTGAATGTGATTACCGATGCCAAATGGCTAAGATTTATCATTAATCAATTGGTGACCAATGCGGTGAAGTACTCTTCAGGTCATGCCCACAGTCTAAAATTGATATCTGACGTAAGAGATCATGTGATTGTGCTGAAAGTGCAGGACGAGGGGATTGGTATCCCTAAAAAAGATATAGAGCGGGTATTTGAGGCTTATTACACAGGTGAAAACGGACGGAAGTATAGTGAATCTACCGGGATGGGGCTCTATTTGGTGGCAGAAATCTGCAAAAGGCTGAATCATGACATTCAACTCCAATCGACGGTGGGTGAAGGAACGACGGTTGAAATTCTATTTCCCATACACCCATAAGAAACCTTACAACACATTTAAGGTTTTTGTAAGGTTAATCGATCGACGCTCTGATTCGGATGGATTATGATCATAACATAGAAAAAAGAAAGGAATGGACGATGGAGATTGTACGAATGGATCAAGTCACCAAAATATACTATGGTAAGGTTCCCCACCGAGCCCTCAACAATATCCATTTAACGATTCAACAAGGTGAGTTTGTTGGCATTATGGGTCCGTCTGGTAGTGGGAAGACAACATTATTAAATATGATTGCGACCATTGATATGCCGACTTCTGGCGAGGTTAGCATTAAAGGGGAAATTCCACATCTGCTCAAGAAGGATAAACTGGCTTTATTTCGCCGCAAAGAACTGGGGCTTGTATTTCAAGACTATAATTTGCTGGAAACCCTCACTTTGGGAGAGAACATACTGTTTCCTCTGATGCTGAATAAAAAAGGGTTAAAGGAAATGGAGTACAAACTGGAAGAAGTAGCGAAAAAACTGGATATTACAGACGTTTTGGACAAACGGCCTTATGAGGTGTCGGGGGGACAAAAACAACGTGCAGCCATAGGCAGGGCTATGATTCATTCTCCTTCGCTCCTGCTTGCAGATGAACCAACCGGAAATCTCGATTCCAAGTCTTCGCGCGTTGTGATGGAAATGCTGAGCCTTGTCCACCGTGTAGACTATTCTACAATTGTGCTGGTAACACACGGCGCCTTGGAAGCCAGCTATTGCGACCGGGTCATTTTTATTAAAGATGGTGAGTTATATAATGAAATCCGTCGTAGTCATAGTCAGCAAATATTTTTTCAGGAAATCATAGATATGCTCTCCTTTTTGGGGGGAAGTAGACATGCACATGAGCTTTCGTCTGTTAGCATGGAATAATCTCAAACGCAATGCGCGTGCTTACGTTCCTTATTATTTAAGTAGCTCCTTGATGATTACGATTTTTTTTGTATATGCGGTATTTATTTTTCACCCGGATGTCTCGAATGTAATCACAGCAGCTAACGTAAAAAAGGGATTGCAGGTTGCGGATTTGTTGATTTTTGTATTTTCCTTTTTTTTCGTATTATACACAAACAATATCTTTGTTGCTGCACGTAAGAAAGAATTTGGTATACTCACCATTTTAGGCGCAAGTCATAGACAAATATATTTTTTAGTAGCTTTTGAAAATCTAATTATAGGCTTTTTATCATTGGTCACTGGTATGATTGGGGGATTTGTTTCAGCAAAGTTTTTTCTGCTTTTGGGGTCCAAAATCACAGGAATATATTTAAGATTTTATTTTCCTTGGAAAGCACTGGTTTTTACAGGAATGGGTTTCATGTTTTTGTTTATATTGATCTCACTTGTGTCTGTTTTTTTCATCCGACGTTTTAAACTACAGCAGCTTTTTAGCAAAGCTCCTCAGCTCAACAAAGAGCCTAAAGCTTCATGGAGTCTGTCCATTCTTGCCATAGTATTAATCGGAGCGGCTGTATATTTAATGAAGCTTGATTTTTCACCCTACATTTATCTGGCACCGTATCGTTTGGGGTCTCTATCCTTTTATATGTTGCACTATTCAGTTGGAGACACATTTAAATATACGATTATAATGGGTTTTATTGGAACATACTTGTTTTACGCCCAATCAAGTGTATTATTCATTCAATTGCTTAGAGCTAACAGGAAATGGTGTTGGAGTGGAACCC
Organism: Paenibacillus sp. N119s; assembly: GCF_059447605.1. Classification (NCBI taxonomy): domain Bacteria; kingdom Bacillati; phylum Bacillota; class Bacilli; order Caryophanales; family Paenibacillaceae; genus Paenibacillus; species Paenibacillus sp. N119s. Next base: position 24,467 of record NZ_JCAJRU010000041.1, read on the forward strand.
GTTTGTTATGGTTATCTGAAATCACATACAAAATGAAGAATAATGCAGGGCTGTTTTCATTAATTACTTTGATCTCTATCGTTTTCTGTGTAGGAGCAGCTTCAAATTTTGACTCTATGCAGCAGCAAAAAAGATTTTTTAGGGATCAGTCTTATTCATTCGCATTTTTTTCTGATGATGTAAGTTCCATAAATCTTGAGAATGAGATTGACCAAAATCTTCATCATGCTGGGGTGGATTATTCGAAAAATGAAGTACTGATTTTTCCCTTTCGTGAACAGATGGTACCTGTGATGAAGCTATCCAACTATGAAGCACTTGCTTCCAGGTTTAAGAAGCTGAAGCAGGTACCTGTGCTTCGGGAGAATCAAGGTTTTTTCGTTATCGATCCAAATGAGACGTCTCTTGAAGAAAAGAAAACCTTTTTTGAAAAAAAGCTAACTTACAAGCAAGGGAAATCTCATATGATGAATCTTCAGATTATGGATACTCTGATGATAGATCATAACTTAAAGTTTGATGGAAATATCGTCTCTGAACTAGGAAGACTACTTGTTGTTCCAGATCGAACTTACGACTATTTAATTGAATACCGGTATTTCAATGATCCGTTGGCATATAAATCTACTTATTATTTTGTGCCAAAATGGAAGAATGGCCAGCTTTCCTTAGGAACTCTTGAAACTCAACAGGAGGTATGGTTGTATTCCGTGTTAGCCAACAAGGTGAATAAAGGGGTGCTTAACTCTAGGGCCGTCGACTATTTAACATCAGAAATGGATCTGGTTATTAGTGAATTTATTGGCGGATTTATCGCTATTATTATGTTGGCTAGTACGGTAAGCCTGTTGTATTTCAGATTGTATGTAGATCTTCAGCGAGATGAAGAAATATACCGAGCTTTATCGAAAATCGGACTAAACTCAAGGGAAAT
>NZ_JCAJRU010000042.1:0-25321 GCF_059447605.1 Paenibacillus sp. N119s
ATCTAGCGGAACACTTCCGTTCAACAGCCAATAGTTCTGCCGAACCTTTACAACGCTTTCCTGTCGATTCTCTTCCTGATGCCGCGTCCTGAGCTTCACCTGGTTTCGATATCGCTGGTGCTCGTTGGTCCATCCAGACAAGGATGCAGCACCGCTCAGTAACTCAACACCATCCAGATACCAAGGACGACCACCAAAAAAACGAACACGCGAACGGAAATGTATGCGGGAATGGATCTGATGTGCATGATGAAATTCAATGTGAATTGAGGGCAAAGCCTTATTGATGTGGACAGGCCGAATGTACTCAAAGTCTTCCATCAGGCTTTTAATATCCAAATCCGATTCGACTGAGTAAACAAAACGAATTTGCTTAGCGAGAAAATCCTCTTGTACGGCCAACAGATTGCCATACTTGTTGCCGATCAGCCGTAACGTAGGCAGCGTAAATGGCCGCTTGGCCCAACGTTTGCGACGTATCGCGTCACGGCGCTGCTCCAGTGTCCCAATCTGCTCCTGTCGGAAATATATCCATTCCCAAATGGGTAATGACCAGGTAGCGGTCTTCAAAACAAATTGATTTCCAAGATCGTCAATCGACTTTTCTCGGTCATCCACTACCAGCTCCATAACACCAAAATGCCGCTCGGCCATGTCGATCTCATACATGTGCGGCGGCAGCATTTCCCGATAGCGCAGAGGTATCATGTCAGGTTCACCTCAATCTGTAATACGGACGTCACTGAAACCTCAACATCTTTAGTCGTTCCATTAAGCGTGAGATTTTCATAATCCTCCACGCCCTTGACCAACAAAGCAGCACCTACGTAATTAAAGACAAGCTTTGTACGGCCAAGAGCATAATCAGCAATGCGCTTTCTGATTGGTTCGATCAGTTCAGGAAGCGAAAGAGCTGTGTTTAGTTTCGCAGCTACTTGCAGCGTGAACACTGGGGCAGGATACACTTCGAGATCGTGGCCGCCAATCCGCTTGGTTTCCCACATATCCGCCTTAACCTTAGCAGCAAATTCTTCTGTGACTGGTTTACCCTGTAGATCAGTCAGATACAAGTCTATGGATACATCATTACGAGCCTTCTCAACAGCCACAGCACCACCGACACCCTCCAGTTCCTTCGCCCATGCCTCATAATCCTTACGCCGCCCATTACCTTCCTCGGTAAACTTACGATCAAGCATCCGCATGCGGTATGTGTCGTCGTCCTCCCCTTCCTTACGTGGTATTCCATCAGACCAGCCGTGACCGTCCAAAAACTCGCTATCCGCCCAAATGGGAAAGCCTTGGAGGAACGCATATGTTAACAGCTCCTGTTGTTCGGAATATTCCATAGCTATCGGGTACCACAGATCATAGAAATATTCTCCCGGATCAGTAGGAGGCGGGGGCAAGCCTTTTTCCTGTGCCAATGTAATCGCACGGTTAACCCATCGGCGGTAGACTTCCTCGGGGGTTTCCTCCAAAATTGCCATCGGTGGCAGTGCCGGCAGATCCGTTAATTTCACATTCACAGTTCAATCGCCTCCTTCAGCTCCGCTTCCCCGGCTAAGCCAGTTAATTTAATTTTCAAGTACATGTTCTGGCCGTCCCGTTCCATAGATAGCACTTCTGCTTGAGAGATTTCCGTATGAGCTGCCAAAGCTTCCTCAATGTCGCGTTTAATTTCAACGTCCTCCCAATTGGCCCATTCAGATCGTTCGACGCCAATATCAGCGTCGTACACCACATATTGAAATCGCTCTGTATTAAGGATTTTGAGCGCTGTCTGCACTAAATATTCAGCATAGGTGGCTGTCTTCTTGGGACGTCCATCATCTGTGGTGGCCATCTGCCGCGTGCGATAGTCGATCACATACGTCCATTTAGTTTCAGATGCTACGGTTTCGGTCAGTTCTACTTCATCTAGCTCGGAAAGATCCAAAACGGGAAATAGGCTTTCCTCATCAGCCATGTCCACCCACATCCTTCCCGTGGACGTAGTAGCGCTGGCCGCTCAGACGAGAGACAATAAGACGATCACCAATCTGCAAAGGGCTAGGAATAACCAGTTTGCCACGTATCGATGTCCGTGGAGTCTGCTTGTAAGGTTCACCTGTTTCATACACCACACCGTTAGCCAATACGCCTGTAACGCTGCCTTTGGCTTCATCACCCTCCAGATATTCAGCAGCTATGAAATCCGCTTTAACTTCCCGATTCAACAAATATTCAGCAAACACCAGTTTATCCGCTGGAAAAGGTGCCGGGTCACCATCCACTTGTATTGACGGACTACCGGGCCAACTTAGAAGCGTAGCCCTTTCGGTGTCCCGTGCGTCGATTTTGTCTTTGGTTTGATCTTTTAGAAGCTTGAGCGCTTCATTCAGCACGGCTATTCCCTCCTTTCCAATTCCAGCGTTACGGTATATGTTCCATTCTTGTAGCTGCTATCAGCCGTGACGACAATCCATTTTGAAGTATGATCGGTCTTAGTCAGGACAAGCCAACCGGAACGCAAGCCGGATAACGTATGGTCCGTGTGCCGAACTGTAATTTTCTTGATCTGTTTGGCAGCGGACAAAACCTTTAACCGCTGCGCCGCGATGGTCTCCGGCTTTTCATCCTCACCAACCTCGATAATCTCTTCCATTCGCCCCATAGACTTAACTGCACCTGCCGCTGTTTTAGTAACAGCAGAAGCGATCTTATCATCCTTCCATTTTTGCGCGGTTATGACTGTATAAGTTTCCTCGATGCTGTATCCTGCCGTGCTGGAGGTCATCTGTTCGGGTACAAAAATAGGGACCTTGGTATTGGTCCCTTCGCGCATCACCTGCAGATAAAAGCTCTTTTCCGTCCTAACAAGGTCTATATAATAACGGTAGCCGCTACGCTCATATGCCTTTTGCAATACGTCTAGCACAATTTCCGAATGAGCCATCGTTCCATAACGCTCGTCCAAATTAAAGCCGAGTGCAGGGCAACGAAAGTCAATGCCCGTGCTCTTGATGTATCGTTGCAGCTCCGCTCCAGCCTCGCCTTTAAGGTATGGTCTCGTACCCTTGTTCTTGCTCAAATACCAACCGATCTCCCGCGCCTCAATTTCCCAAGCGTTTGTAAATTCGTCCTGCTCGTATTTGATAATAGGTCCGTGAAAAAATTGGTTTTTGTGATGATAAAGAGCACCACCGACCTTTTGCGAAAAGCACATCAGCATACCAGCTACCTTTATATTGCTCGCATTGCGAAGTCGTACCGTAGCGCTGCGGGCAATCTCATCACGGCCAGAAGACCAGGACACTTCCTCGATGCCATCCGTCAGCATCTGCCGGGCGTTCTCCTTGCCATATACAGCCGCAAAGCCGTCCATAATACATCACTTCCCTTTAGCCTTGGAAACCTTGTCTGATATTCGCTTTTTGGAACTGGTATAGTCAAAAGCGCCCCTAGCGTTCGGGTCCTCCTTGGCTTTTTTGCTTTTATCCTTGGCCTTCTTTTTTTTATCATCTTTTTTCTTATCGTTCTTTTTGTCCTTCTTACCCGTTGTGTTCGGGCGGCTTTTGGACGATTTGGTAATAACCGTACCTGGCTTGAGAACCTGCTTGGAATTAGAGTAGGAAACGATCTTAACGGGCTTGTACTCTACAAAAGAGTACGTTACATGTAGATTAGCCTGACCATCCTTATAAGTCTGATCCATGCTTTCAAATAGCATCGTTTGGCTAAACAGGTTCTCAAAATTGATCACAACCGGCTTACCTTTCCATTGCTCCAGCAGCTTCCACGTTACTTCTGGTGTTTTATAGGTGACCGTCTGTTTTCTATCCGTCTCCCAAATTTCTTCCCAATAGCGCGGAAGAATGGCAGAAAAAGAAACCCGTTTCACCTTGGAAATGGGTTTCCCTGTGCGCTCCTGTCCGGTAATGACGGTGAAGGTTTCAACTTCGTTGCCTCCGGTTATTTGAATCTCTGCCGGGGTGATCGGGAAGGTAAGACGGATCTTGCCTTGCGATAGTGCCAGCATTGCTTATCCTCCATTCTCCAATACTTTAATCAGCTCCTCACCAACCACCTTGCGAATCAGAGCTCGACCTTGCGGACTACTAAACATTTTTGCAAACTCTACAAAGTTGGTTATTCCTTTCGCGAGTTCACCAAAATCAATATTAATATTCTCAATGCTGACTGACTTCGGGGCAGTCGAAGTTGATGGATTAAGCATTTGTGCCATTGGCATCATACTGGACGCACCTATCAGGCTTGGCCGTCCGACTTGGCCGCCGTTTGCATAAGGACGTACACCCATGATTATTCCAGCTCGTTCCCAAAGCTCGCGGCCCCGACTACGGCGGCTGGCTGACAGCGGAATGATCATTTCCGGACCAGCTTCGCCGACCAAACCGACGTGTGGACGGTTGATATAACCTCCGCGGGCGTAAGGACGTGGCTTAGGTGTTGGTGTAGTACCACCGCCTCCACCACCTCCAGAATTGGCATCTTTCGCATCCTTTAATTTTTTCAAGGTTACAGCAACACTGCTGACAACGGAAGATAACGTGGGGAACTGGCCGCGCATACCAGCAATAAAATGGGACATTAGATCACTTCCCCAGCTATTGCCTTGGTTAGATACGTTTTTAAGTGAGAACAGATACTGCCTCGTCTTATCAACAGCCGATTTCGCCGCAGCGCTGACACTATTAAAACTCTGTTTATTTTTTGCTGCCCCTTTGGCCACCTCATCCGCGCTGCTCTTAGAAGCGGTTCCTACATCTTTAATACTTTTCTGAGCTTTGCTGCTGTCACCCATTTTCCAGACAACACCCCACGCATTTTTAAGTGCATTAAGGCGCTGCTTAACTTCTGGTTGCTCAGCAACGGTTTTTAGTCCCTCTTTAAGACCTTTATCGACTATGCTTTTGCGCACATCGTCGCCAATCTGCTGAAGACGCTTCTGCTTCTGCTCAGTCAGATTGTTGATCGTAATTTTTGCTTCAGGAGGGGGGCCGGGCTTCTCTTCCTTCTTGTCGCCCGTGAACCAGTTCTTCACGCCAGTCCAGGTATCCTTAGCAGAATTAAAGATTCCAACTGCACCATCCACGACTTTCCGGGTCAGTCCGCTTTCATCGGCAAATTTCCCGATCTTCTCCCCTACGATATTCCCGATGTATGCACCGGCCATTGTGCCGAGTGGTCCAAGAACAGACCCAAAAGCCCCGCCAATAGCACCTCCGGCTACACGGCCAACCATAGCACCGCCTTGCGTAGATACAGCCTCACGTAAGCCCTTATCCTTTGATGCTTCGTAGAGGTCATATGCACCGGCTGCTACGCTTGCTACCGTACCCACAATACCGCCAACTTTAGCAGCTTTACCTGCTCCTTTCAGGAAGCCACGCAAGCGGCCACCGCCAGAAGGCGGACTCGGTGGTGGCGGTGGATTTGGTGGAGCAGGTCGACGAACACGCCATGGATTGTCACGCGATCCGCGAGGACTTGGGTTAAGATCAGGGGGTGGAGTGGGACGAGGACCATTAATGCGTATACGACGTCTACCGCCTCCTCCCGCTCCCCTACGCCCTCCATGACGGTTTCTTCTACGGCGGCGATCTCTGTCACGGTCGCCACTATCGCCACCGCCATCATCTGCCCCGCCGTCTCCACCACCCGACACAGAGCCATTTATATAGACTTTCGTAGCATTAACAGTCATGGAAGCAACAGAGCGTAAACCACCAATACGATCATCGACAGGGTTACGGTTTCCACTCAATTGGCGTCTAATACCGCGACCACCCATCCGCTCCCGTATTCGGGCAGCTCGTTGGGCAGGAGTTTCTTCAGGCGGTGGAGCTGGAGGTTCAGGAGGTTTGCGACGAATCCAATTCCAACCGGCTTTGACTCCTCTGCCTGTGGCATTTGCCCCCGCTTTTCCCTTCTCTCCTACCCACTTTGCAGCAGTGGTCAGCTCATCATTAAACTGCTTGACACTTTTAGCAAAGGACCAGGCTTTTTTAGCAACCAACACGGCGGCCAGTCCCAATAAGGCAGCATTTATCACTCTGAAATTATCTTTGTAAATGCTAATAGCTCCCTTGATCGTACTGGTTATTCCCCCACCGAGGGCCTGTATGTTGTCCTTGTTTTCGACTAGCAAGGCGTTAAATTCCTTCATAGCTGGAAGGGCTGCTTGAGCAATATTGGTCCCAATCTCTTGCATTTGCAGGCTCATTTCAGCACGAGTCTGCTTCATTTCCGTCATTGGGTCCGCTGCCTGCTGCTTACGAAGCAAAATATCAGTGGTGCCCTTCATGTTTGGTGCTTTTTGAAACGCCGTGCCGAACGTCTTCAGAATGGAATCAGCGTTGTCTTCACCAGCGCCAGAACCCAAAGTTACAAGAGATTGTTTTAATTGGCTCCGCGTTTGACTAGCCAGATCGCCAACCAATGCCGCTATGGCTCCTTGAGCACGCTGTTTGTCACCTGAATTGATATCGTCTGTAAAAGCCGTTGCCTGACGTTGGGCTTCATCCTTCCCTGCCCCACGACTGATAAAGTAATTCGCCATGTCGCCAGTATTCAACGCCTTTACCCCAAACGTCTCCTTGAAAAAGTCGGCAGGCTTGTCGAAGTTAAATGCGCCATTCTGGACAGTTTTCGTTAAAAAATTTGCCATTTGCGCTGAATCGGTGCCGCTGCTTGCAAAGTATGGACTGTACTCCCAAAACGTATCGAACAGATCCTGCTGCTTGTCACCTACTTCCTTGTAGGCATACATCATGCTATCAGCGACTTGACTATAGGATTCTTTAAAACTGTTCGACGCTTGAGACAAAGCACGTTGTACTTCCTCAGCTCCGGCATCCGGGCGAATGTATTGGATTTTAGCAGACGCACTTACAAAGTCGCTCATCTTGGATTTGTCCTGTACTAAAGGTGCTGCATCGGCAAGTTGTCGGGTTCCTTCAATACGATCTGGGATAATGGCCTTTTTAACTAAATCATCTACCGTGCTAAGGCTTTGCTGACGATAGTTTTCTGGCATGTATGCTGCACTTCGCGCCGCCTCACGGCTGTAGTCGGACACGCCCCCAAACATAGAGTCACTTATACCGCTACCGAGCACAATCCCACCTGCCAACGCTGCCAGCGCTGAAATTTTGTCGGATACCTGGTCAACGACTGGACTAATCGAATCCTCGGCCCGTAGCTTAACATGGGCGTCCCGGATACTTCGTATTTCCGAATCCGCTCGATCAGCAGAACGCCTAAGATCATCAGCTCCAGCACGTGCACGACGAAAGATATCGTCCAAGTGGATCTGATTCATACGCCGTACTTCATCAGACGCGCCATTGATCCGTCTGCCTAGATCATCCGCAGATTCCCTCGCCCGGCGGCTACCGGATACAAAATCATCAAACATGTTGCCCGAAGCCCGGCGAAAATTCATCAGATCATCGTGGGCGCCCTGAAGCATACGACGCATATTTCGGACAGCGCCGGTTATCATATCCCGTGCCTCAAATGGCACCGTAACTGACGTAGTTGCTATTGTTCCCACCCCCTTCCTGTTTCGACATGGTTATTTCCTATTCAGACGCGCCATTTCTTCTTCAGCGATCATCGACGCTGCCAGGCAAAAATAATACTGGCGCTGTTCGTCTACTTCATACGGCAAGACCTCAGAAGGCAGCTTTTTCTGGTTCACCCAAAAGTGAGCTATCCAGCTTGCTTCTCCGTCTCGCCGGATGAGTTTTTTGCATCATTGAGAAGAGAATCCTGAGTCTCTTTGAAATTTCGAACAGCCTTACTGAGTACAGCATAATCGTCCGTGTTGTCTAAAATACGTGGTGGCAATTCAAATTTGCTGGTAGCTCCGTACGCCAACATCAAATCTTTGTTATTCCAATCAAACTCATGCTCTGTCGCCTTGACAATCATCACGTCGATTTCGTTAAAATAAGGCGACTTATAATTACCATCCTCATCAAGAGCAAGATCATATGACCGACGTACGTCTAATGTTTTCAGACGTTTTACAGACCAGTCCTCGCCATCGGCTTGTACCGTAATGATGTCGTCCTTTTGTCCTTCTTTGGCTTTAGCTAAGTATTTTTGCAAGCGATCTTGGCTTTGTTGGCTGCTCATTGTTATTTCCTCCATATTGGTTGTATTTTAAAAAACAAAAAGAGAGCGAATAAATCGCCCTCTTACTCCCACATATAATCCGGGAACTTTTCGACAAAATCGAAGTCCGTCGCCGTGCCCTCTAAAGTAATATCGATGCCGTTGTTATCATCAATTTTAGCAATCAAGATGTCCATTTCTCCGTGGATGTGGACACCAGTAATCAACACTTTCTCTGTGTTGCCAGTGATCCGGTCTTCAAGACCGCCTGTGATGCGTGCCAAAAACATGGTCCTGCCCGCTTTAAAATCCTCCAGTAGTCGGTAACGCAGCCGTGATTCTAATTTGGACATGACGATTTTGACCGGGATTTCATAACCTGTCAGTTGCTTTGTTTTCGTCATACGGCGTGCTCTGACGATATCCAGCGTTTCCGTGGTGAGCTTGACTTCAACCTCTTTGACAGTATGAATGTCCTCGCCATTGTCGTCTTGAAGCGAGAGATTTCTCCCAATGAGTTCGCGTTCCATCTATTATTCCACCTCCCAGTCAATATAGAAAATCTCGATAGCATCCAACGGTTTAGCGGCAAGTACGAAATACGCATAATCATTTTCGCTTGTCTTGTTAGGGTTTTCTCCAAAACTGAATTTGTCTGCAATGGCCTTCTGTTGAGCACGGATTTTGAGATATTCCAACACAGCAGCAATAAACATGCTGCGCCCTTCCTTGTCATTATCCAACTTGGCCTTCCAACGCTTGCCCGCTTCGTAGATATCGTTCATTACTTGGTCAATCGTAGCGGATACGCGAATCTTCCCAAAGTCCTCACGCTCATTTGGTCCGATCGTGGTCAGAGTGTTAATAGCAGATTCGATAATGTATTTGTAACCATCTCGTGTAGCCATCAGCGTTCCCTCTGCCAGTCCTTTTAGTGCCTCAGTGTGGCTCCAGTCCACTTTTGCCAATGTCATAGGCACTTCAACACCCGTAAATGACTTATTGGCAGGTGTACCCGCAACCAGCCCAGCCACCCATGCAGCCCATTCGACGGATGTGTAGGTCTTACCGTTAGTGTGATCGCCAGCAAGAGAGCAGTTAATTACATAACGGGCATTCATGGCGCGACTACGTGCGTTATGCGCCTCAATGTCGCCGTCCGTAGCTGCCGGGCCAGCGATAACCAACGTCGCCAGCTTATGACCCTTATCCCGACGATCTAGCAGCCATTGTTTTGCGGCAGCTTGTACAGCCGGATCAACAGCAGAGAGGTAAATAGTATCGAACGTCAGGCCGTACACCCGGTTAAAGACACGATTCCAGTCGGTGGCTGCCAATGCGGCCGTGCCAGTTGTACCGCCATCCAGCTTGGTATAAGCCGTATCTGTAAGAGCAGTCGCGCCGGTATCTTTAAACCGAACCATAGCGGACTTTTTAAGGGCTTCCACAGCAGCGGCTTTGTCAGCTACAAGATACGTTTCGGTATCATATACGCCCTTGGTGTCGCGGACTACGATCTCCTTCTTGGTGTCATCGATAAGAGACGGACGCACCATGTATTCGAAATCATTGCCTCGTGTCCCTGGATAACGTGCTTCAATGGTATAGCTGTCAGCAACGGTCACTGATGCAGCCTTCTCTTCCCCGTTTGTAACCCGGTAGCCGATAACAGTCGCGCCGCTTTCGGCAGCAAGCTCCAGTACATCCACAAGCTTGCCGGACTCCTTCAGGCGCTCCGAATCATCGGCCATATCAACAGCCTGATTCGGAGCGCCCCATTCTTCTTGGTATGGTATCAGTACACGGCCAGTTGTGGGAACAACACGGGATCGCGCCTTTACCAACAGCGCAATATAAGCGCTAGGTCTAACCCTCTGAATTGTCATTTGGCGTTTCCTCCTTTGCTTTTTTCACTTGTGGTTTAACAGGCACAGCAGGATTTTCCTTGACCGGATGCAAATACGCATCCAGTCTTTGCTCCACTTCTGCCCGCGAAAGCAAGGCGTCAGTAGCGCAATCAAAAAGAGCGCCCGCAATCTCGTAAGGCTCTGCCTTCAAGACCGCTGCGCTCTCAATCCATTCCTGCTTATTCCGTTTGTTTAAATCCTCAGTCATGCGTCAAATTCCTCCCCGTTGTGACTGATATAAAAATTGTTAATCCTCTGAATTGGGCTGCCATCGTCATTGACTAATGACTTCGGTACACTGAGCAAATACGAGTACCTGAAGGTAACCTCTACTTGATCGGCCTTTTTTCGGGTTCGTGGCGGCTCAATGACCAGCACAACCCCAAAACGCTTGGATGCTACGTTAAACCGTTGCTGCCGCAAGTAGAGGAACAACGGGTCAAGATCAAGCGGTATAGGCTCCCCCTCGTCCTGCTCGTCCGCTCGTTCCTTGTCATAGTGGAACACCAGCCCCACATCTTCAATGATCCGATCAGCTCGCGGCGTGTGAACCTTGTCTGAAACAAGATCCGTCTCGATAAACACGGCAGGCAGTTTAAAATCACCAGCCAGCCATTTAGACCGATCTCGCAAGATTGAAAGCTCAGGATACACCCGTCGCACGATTTCGGCCCAGGCTTTTAAACCAACATCCATCATCAGCGCAGCATCCTTTCGAGTTCGACTTCTAGGCGGCGCATGATGAGTTGGTTCATTCCGCCTTCCAAATGCTCGACAGCAATATCAAAGTAGTGGCGACCTATGAAGCTGCGCGGCTTTGCCATGAACCCAGTTTTGGCAGACGGATCGTAAACAAATGAGCCGCCACCATTCCAGTAACCCGGCACAAAATGTTTCTTCTCAATGGTGTAACCATCATTGACCAATTGTGCATAAGGCAGGTTGGAACCAAGCTCCAGCGTGATCGCATTGCGGTCTACATCCCATTCCCACACGTTATTATTGTCGCCACGGGAAAAGGACTGCCACATGGCCCCGGTGTCGATCAAGCCCTGGCGGTCAATTTCATCAATGATTAGATTGAGCAGTGTTTCCCCGGCTGCCTCCGCGATGTTACGCAAAATACGTTCCATCCCTTCATCAGCTATACGACGGAACCGCCGGGCCAGTCCATCGAAATCATGAACGGTCATTTCCCTTCACCTCACATGTTACAAGCAGCTCGCGCCAGTAACGACGCGGAATGGAGTCAATAACCAGGAATCTACGGCCTAGCAACACCACTTCATCACTGAGCTTAATGTCGGCTGTCTTCGGGACTCCTACAGTCTTTTTGACAATGTACATTACTGGTTTAGCATCCGCTTTGGCTTCCGTCGTAGTTGTCACGACAAAGCATTTTACGTCAGTTATCTTACCGGATTTCCGATCATCGAACAGGTCGTCATCATCTCGTTTTTGACCAACACGATACACGACCAATGGCGTTTTAAAACGGTGGTTCATAGCACGTATGCGGTGATGTTACCATCATCCGGTCCAGTCTGCTTTTTCACCCACAGAAACAGGATAGCGTCCACATCAGCATTACCCGTTGTTTTGCCTTCCACAGCCTGACGGGTGTACGTCCAAGCACCATCGCTCTCGGACGCATAATTACGCGCCACGGATGCAAGATATTCCTCGCTGTCCTGCAATGCCAATCCCTCCGCCAGCTTGGTCCAAGCCAGCATAATCTGCTTATCAGGTTCAGCCGGGAAGGGAACGGGCAAGTATAACTCAATACGTACTTGCGCGTCATCAATGTATTGTTGTAGCAGCTCAGCCGGTGCCTCTTGGATCGGGGTTACCCGGCTACGCTGTTGGAGGATTGTTGGCGTCAGCACTTTTACCGTCAGCCCCTTCCGGTTTCGACGGATCATCTGCAGGTGGCGTATTATCGGAAGGCTTACCACCGCCACGTAAAGCAGCAATTAGATCAGACTTGTTCATGCTGCCGAATCCTTCAATGTTGGCAGCCTTAGCCTTGTCTTTAAGTTGGACGAGGGTCAGGTCTTCCAGCGGAATAACCTTTTCTTCCTTGATATCAAAATCCGAGCGTTCACGTAGCTTTTTAACGACCTCACCTTGTTCAACCTGCACCGGGACTTTGGCCGGGAACCGGATGCCGTAAAGCATTAAAGAAGTGTTCTCTCCTCGGTACGTGATATATGCCATCAGAACGTCACTCCTTCTACGAAAGACACTGCTGCCGGCTCTTCGAAAATGGAATCAAAGTCGGAATGAATAGCATAGAAACGCTTATCCGCATAAATAGCCTCTTTGCCTTCCGTGGTCTTGCGGATTTGCATGTCATAGGTGTTCACCAGGGCAAAGTTTTGGTGATATGTGAAGAGCACTTTACCTTCAGGTATGTGTGGCACTTCCACAACGTCGTAGGAGTTAATTGTCTTCTGAGCACCCATAATTTGAATTTGAATTGAAGCGCTGGTATCCTTTTCAGCCAGCTTTTGCAGCCGTTCGCTGAAGGTGTTGGGGTGCATGAAGTATTTAAATACCCCACCAGTGCGCAGACGAGTCGGGATGGACCGTTCCAATTCAAAAAAGATACCGAGCTTTTTCTCAGCTGGGAGCGTCGTCCAGTCGACATAATTCCCTGTGGTCTTGGCCAGCTTTAGCCATCCGTCATTGATTTTTAAGAAATCATAATCCGGGTCGGTATTAGCGGTGGCTGTATCCCCATTGAAGCCCAAATCCTGCATGTTATCGCCATAGTTTTTGGTCATAGCTGCCAGGATGATTTCCTCAGCATTTTGACCGCGTACGCGCCCAGTCTGACGGATAAATTCCTCCGTAATTTCGAATGGAAGAACTACTGGAGCCACGGCGTAAGGCACCTGTGGAAATGTAGGTGCGGCTGTATTCGAAGCCATGACATTCTCCACTTTGCTCCGAAGGTTGCGACCAGTTACACCAATTTTATCAATTGTGCCTTTGGCGCTTTTACGATTGATTGTGCGAATACCTTTCAAAAACTCCGTAGATTCGTACGCCATCGCCATAAATGCTTCTACTTGCTCGTAAGTAAGAGCAGTCTGGTCCATCGGTGTAACGATGGCAGATTTTTGAATGATTTGTCCATTTGTTCTCATATTTGCTTGTCTCCCTTCATGGTATTAAAGCAGGCCGCCGAAGCTTACGCCGCCAGTAGATTTTTGAATTTCGTCTACGATACCGCCTTGAGCGGAACCACCACGGCTGTTCTTTACAACTTGTACGTCAGTAGCCAGCGCTTGGACCTGCTCAGTCAGCGGTGCTAGTGCCTTTGTAATCGCGTCAGTCAGCGCGTTTGCTTGCGGTTCAGCAGGTGGTTCTGTTCCTGCTGGCTGCCCAGACTCTTCCCCTTCTTGTTTCTTTAATTCAGTAACTTGCGTCGACAGGGCTTCTACCTGTTTGGCGATTGGTGCTACGGCAGCTTGTACAGCCTTTGCAATATCTTCTGTGTTCAAATCGTCGTCCTCCTTAGGCTCAGCTTCTTCAGCAGGAGCAGTTTTTGTTTTTAATTCGGTCAATGAAGCAATAGCATCATCAATGTGTTTCAGATTGTCGGCAGAAATCTTCTTTCCAGCCTTGGCGATCTGTTCAGGTGGGCTTCCGATTGCCTTTACAATATCCTCTTGAACGAGCACTTCCTGAGCGATGTCCACAAAGTCCTGAAGGGCTTCACGGATTATTTCAGGGTCGCTCTCCATGCCGCTCTCCCAACTATCCCAACGAAAAAGAACCGCGTTCAAGGCATCCTGAGCAGCCCAAAACTCGCGGTTCTTACGGTTCTTATTGTATTTGTCAGCGACTGCGCCTTTCTCAATCAATCCCATTGCACCGAGCGCTTTAACGATTTTACTCAAGAGCCCTTTCGATACCTCCCCGTCTTCCACGATCTCTTCCCGCTTACCGACACCCCACATCGAGAAGCCGGTAATCTCGCCTTTCTGAATATCATCCCAAGTGTCGTCATCCGTTACCTTTACCCCGGCCACCCAGGAGCCTTTAATAATAGTTTGTTCACCGATCTCCATGTCACAAGGAGCAATATAGGATTCGACTACATAGCCTTTGTCTGTGTCTAAATCATGTTGCTTGTCGATGTTGTAAGTATGCTGTTTCTCCATGAAGAGATGCGCGGCCTTTTCAATTTCCTCCGCATCCATCTGATCCCCATGAGCGTCAGTCACGTCTGGCTGGTATACCACGCCGATTACAACCCTTTTGGCATCGTCAACCTTGGCAATCTGTACTTGCTTCTGGATGGCATTTTTCCCGGTAGATTTAATGATTGCAAACGGTACACCATTGGCGCCCTTATCAACCAGCGAAATATGAGTAATCTTTGCATCCTTCAATTTAAAGGTCATATTCTCTTTCACCTCCCCTCATAATTAATCGAGTACCAACTGCATCGTGCAGCGGCAGTTTACGATTTCCTTTGCCTCACCGGACGGATCGCCGGGATACATCAGTTTGCTGTCACCAACTTTAAACGGTTCGTCCAACGGAACCACCTGACCATTGGCCTTGCGATGGCTCTTGCGGGTACGTGTGCCAGCAGCAGACCGCCATTTCTTTCCCTTGGCAATCTCCGACTGCTTCCAGCCCTCCAACTTGCCACCGTTGGCGGCTGCTGTGCTCATGGTACGTGATACCCGCTGCGCACGCCGCATACTAAATGGGCCATCTTCCCCGCTGGCCGCTTGAGCACTAACCTCCTGCACTAGTAAAGCCCGCTCGGAAGGTGTAGCCCCTTCCTCAATGGCTTTGCCGAAGCTACGCAGCAACACATCCGTAGAAGCTTTGTTCATGTCTGGAACCAGCTTTTTAAGCTTCTTGGTAAAACGGCCAGCAGCCTTGTTGCTAGTGCTCCATACCTTTTCCTTGTCCAACGCGGACAGCTCTGTTTCCCCGGCCAAATGAAACAGCGGTTCAAAAGCCTCCTGTATGGCTTGCTCGAACAGCTCGGCAAACACATCTGTAGTGTGCAAAGCGATAAGCACCTTACCTAGCTCCCCGATATCACCCAGGGCATCCTCGCTTAGTTCCGAAATGGCATCATGAAGGGCTTGCCCCTGTAGCTCCAGAATCTCATTTATGCGATCCTCGCCCTGCTTGTACAGTTCTTCCAGCACCTTGCGTTCAACATAAGACAGTTCTAAGCTGTCTAAAAATTCATCGTCGTCTGCCTTGGCGATCAGCGCCCAACAGGACTCACACATGAACGCCTGCCTCCTTGTCAGCCTGTTTTAACAAACGTTTGGCAATTGTAGCAATACGATTTTGTATGTCGTCTGTGTCCGTGTCTGGCTCTGGCTCAAGCAATGCGGGCTGACTGGCTGCAAGCTGCGCAATCGGCGTATCCAGATATTCCTCGCTAAACTTGGTCTCATCAATCGTTGTGCCAAGTACATCCTCGGCAATCGGAATCAGATCCCGCACCAGCATAATGCCCCGGTCAGCGATAAAATCCAGCATAGCTTTGCGATCCGCAGGGTCAATGATCTTCGGCCCTCTCAACACGGCACGCACTCGGAAAATGTCCATAGCCGGGAACAGGCGTTTATTAAATATCTCTGCCATAATCCACTTGCGGTATGGCTCAAAAACCTGTTCTTCTGCAAAGCGTAACGCGGCATCGGCTGTGGCGCGGTTATAGTCTGAACTTTGACCGACCAAGATTGGAGGCAGCCGGAAGGCCGACAAGATATCAGCCTTCTTTTCCTTGCCATACTCCAGAAAGAGCGCGTCTTGTTGCAGCAGGTCATTGAGTTTTTCCAATTTAATCTGCACTTTTTCAACCTTTTCGTCCATCGGGCCGCCTGTTTCTTCCCCTTTTGCCTCCAAATAAAGAATGCCACCCTGTGAGTTGGAACCTTTCACATTTTTAAGGAGTTCCATTGATTGCTTGGTAAGACGACCATTGGTGACGGTCAAAATCATGGACAACATGCGTCCGTTGCTAAAGTAATTCACATTCAATTCCTCAGCTTCCCGGCTGCCAACCACACCAGGCGCATTGCCAAACCAGCGCGGCTCCCCATAGGGCCCGTCATGACCGATGCGCAGCGGGATGATCTGATTTTCATCATTACCTTCATCTGCCTCCGTCCCAAACAGCCGGAACCACACAACAGATGTATTGCGCTTCATAGCATAACGTCGGGCGTAAATCTCCTGTGAAAACTCCTCTACTTGCTTTGTGGAGCTGATACGCCGCTTGCGTTTGATAGTCGCCTTGTTACTTTCCTTCGTACAGCGGACATATTTCGGGTTCATCCGGAAGATAGTCGGGAACTCCGAACCTACAGGCCAAGCTACCTCGACATGAGCCATCCCCGTACTTTCCAAATCGTCAATCAACTGGCTGATGATTTCGTCCGGGGTATCCTCCAGATTGCAGGTCTCCAGAAACTTCTCAGCCTTATCCCACTCGGCCTTGGCTGTCTGATCACTCTCGCCCGGCAAATATTCCAGAGCAATTCCATAACCAGCGATATTGCGTTTGTATGCCTCTATGCATTGTGGTATGATGTTGGAGTTTTTGACCAACAGCTTGCAGGAAGCAGGGTCATTGCCGAGTGCGAAGGGTAACAGACCGTGAAGATCGTATAGATCGTCGAATAAATCCGGCAATTGAGCGCTGGACGGTATATGCCGTTCGTCGTCCGCCTTGCTGATCTGAAACCACTGTGCATTTCCTTCACTCATTGTTTAAATCCACCCCACTTCCTCGTTGTAATCATCACGGGACTCTGCCCGCTGCTGCTGTTTCTTCTTAAACCATTCAAACCATTTATCAGCCACCTGACGGACCTGCAACGCAATGGAATACGCCAAGATTCTGTCATCATGGCACCCACTATCTGCCTCAGCCCTGCCGTTCTTATCGATCAGCGTCATACACTCGCTGTAAAGTTCGGGACAGTAGATATCATAGAGCTGGTCCCGGATCGCTTCCTTGAAGTCGCTGATCATCACTGGGCGCGTTGCTTGGTTGGTATTCCAGCCCAAATTCTTCTTATGCATGAATAACAGCGGATAGTGGCAAGTATTGAACAACGTATTCAGGACGGATTCCCCAGTGTTGTTATTCTCCACGGCCAACAGTGCCGTGTTGTAATACAAACCAAGCGTGTTTAGCTTTTTACCGTAAAGGTCCGTATCCCATTTGCCGTGCAGAGCCGCGCACATTTCGCCTGTGCGCTCTTCCAAAACGTAAGCTGCATCATAGTCACCGTCTTCTTTCCCCTTGGCTGTATCGGCAGCCAGAACGTACCGTTTACCTTGTTCTGGCTGCCGATAAATAACCAGTTCACCAGCATTCGTTGGGATGATCTTGTTTTTTACAAAATCAATCTCGTAGTGACCGCCAATGATACTGATTCCATCCCGTAACTGCTTGATGAATTTGTTATCAAAGATGCCCTCACCGGACAGTAAGAAAGCATCGTCGGGCTCAGAAGGATATTCCTGGTCAAACTGCCGCGGATCGCCGCCGCAGTCGTTCCGAATGGTATACCGCCGCCACTGCAATTGTTCGTCGTCCAAACCATATTTTGCTTTCAGCTCCCGTTCTTCTTCGGTTAACTCAAAGCCTGGCGGTACCGGCTTCCGATAGTCAGGCATTTCGAACCACGCAAAAAAGAGCGGAGTAAAATCACTCTCACCCTTAACGGCTGCATCCCACATTTTTTTGAACTCTTCCATGCCATTGGCGGTAGATTCGATCACACCCAAACTACCTGGCTCTTTTGACAGAGCTGCCAGTAAGGACAATAGATGCTTCTTTTTCTTCTTGGCTGGCCAGAATGCCACCTCTGAAGCATGTAGGTAATGGATCGTGTCCGAACGGGCAAGCACCCGGCTTTCCGCAGTCTGTACAGTGATCTTCGATTTGAGCCCCGGATTTCTACGGCGGTCCGCTGTCCGAATCGTTGGATTCTCAAAGGTGAGTTTCTTAGCATTGTTCTTTCGGCTCATTGGCTTGATGATTGCGGGTACCTTCTCATAATAAAACTGAAACATATCATAAAGGTTGCTGGAGGCATCAGAAGACTGCGCGACGATAAAGGCGTTCTTAGCCTCTTGCAGGGACGTGAAATAATAGATAAGTGCTTCCGTGACAGTGGAAAAACCCATCTGCCGGGCTTTAAGGATGATAATCCGGACAGGCTTGCCAGCTTCGATCTGCCTAAATACTTCACGGACGAATGTCCGCTGAGCATCATTAAGCGTCAGCGGCATAATGCGGCCGCTCTTCGTCTTGATCTTGAGCATACGCCAGCAGAATTGTTCAAAGTCGGCTAGGATTCCTTTTAGCTCATCCAGTTTTTCAGGCCGATCCCTTAGCCGCCGCTTGGCTCTTTTTCGATGCTCCTTAGCAAGAGTAATTACCATTCGTCGTCATCTTCCTCATCGTCTTCGTCGTCTTCATCCCCTTCCGCGCCGCCATAGCCTAACAACTTACGTTTCTCCAGCTCCAGCCGTTCGCGAGCAATCTCCAGCTTTTCTTCCTCCTGCTGCAAGCTGGCAATAAGGTTAATGACCCGAAGCTTTTTATCACGGGTTTTAACGAGCGCTTCCTCTTGCTTGAGAATCTTGTCCAGCTTGGAAGTAGTGACAGTCGTGATCTCCGTGACCTTCATACCTTCCGTTACAACGGGAAGATCAATTTGCTTCCCTGTCTTCGGGCTAGTATAAGGAACCTTGTCCTTGCGCTGGTGTAGCTCCTGTTTGATCTTCTTTTCCTCGTCGGTCAGGCCAGCTTCAAGCTGCTTGACCCGGCGCATGTGTCGCCGTTCTTGGATAGACAGCATAATAAGCTGCTCATTAAGCTGCGCCAAAGGGGAAGTATCGATCTGATCAAACAGCTCTTGCTCGTCTTCCTCCAAGGCATCCAGAAAGATAGTTTCATACATCCCTGTCTTGAGGGCTTTCTTGTTGCGATAGGGACCACCCGGCCCGCCACTATTCCCTTTAGCGTTTTGGTTTCCTGGGGGAGCACCGCCGCGATTGCCAACAGCGTTCTTGTTCCCTTTGGGCGCTCCCCTTGGATTAGGAGCGTTCCCTTTCGTTCCATTTGGAACGTTCCCATTGGAGGAAGCAAAAACGTTCCCTTTCAATTCATCCTGCCAGCAGTCAATAGACTTCCATTTGCGGACCCTGCCTTCAGGAATAGAAAGAGCGGCGGCGATGTCTTTTAACTTCATCGCTCCACCGCTCTCCAGCCACATCTGTTTTGCTTTTTCCCGCTCAGGACTTCGCTCTCTTGCCATGCTACACAATCACCACCTCCACGAATGTAAATTGACCTTGGGTAAAACAAAGAAAGCCCCGAACCGGAAAAGGTTGGAGCTTTCTCTTTTTGTTTGATAACTTGAGTTAATTAAAGTTCATCTGGGCTATTTGCTGAAACAGCCCATGCTGAGGCGTCTACATAAGCTCCGCTAGCATGCCACTGTATTTCATAGTCTCCTGCGCGCATTCCGTTTGAAAAGCTATCTGTGCTATACCAATTAAATGTATCACCGCCACCCACATACTTGGTAAATAAATAATCTCCACTATTGACATGCTTTAAGGTAAAAGTAAGTGTCGTTTTGCTATTGTTTTTTACACGAAGCTTAACATGACCATATCCAGGAGATACGGAGAAATCTGTTACTGGCGACTTGCCGTCAAGGTTCACATTAAAAAGATCTTTTCTCTTAAAAAGACCCACGTCATGATTACCAGGTGTTTTCACTTCATCGTGGTTCCCGTAAGTCGATGTATTTGCGGAAGTACTTACAGCATCGGAATCCGCAAAAATTGCATTGGGTACGGCAACAGCCCCGCCAATAATACCTAAAGCTAAGGCTGATGCAATTAAATGTTTCTTCTTCAAAGCTTATTCCTCCTATATTTGTATATTTAACTACCCCCTCAGTCTACTAAAAGATTCCATGTTTTTAATCTTTCTTACATTAAGATCATATTAATGTTTAATAAATCCATATTTATGAATCAGATAGCAAGATTATTATGTGCTTTTACAATTCATCCTTTTGAAGCTTTATATCCAACTCAATCAGACGATCCAAGTCCTGGACCGTCTGCATTTTTATATTCCCAGCTTGCAGGTCTTTGACCCACTGAGCTATGCCAGCTTTAACAATCTTCCGGTACTGCGCCTTGGATTCGAGGATTCCCTCGACGATCTCTATCTCACGCTGTAGTAATGCATCTTGTTGTTCGTTGTCTGTTCCCATTGTCGTATCCCTCGGCTTCCGTTATTATGGAATGCGAGACAGCGGATGTTCGCAAAATGCCACGCGTGGCGGGCCGCTATCTCAGCCGGGGGATACCCTGGATTGATGGAGGGACGTTACCGCGTCCCTCTTTTAATTTGCCTCAAACCATTGAGAATTGATCTGCTCTGCGATCCGCTGCATCATCAGCGGTGGAACACTCATACCACAAACGTACTGCGGATCAGCATCCATAAAATCGTAATCGCTTGGGAAGGTCTGCATACGGATGATGTCAGTAACTGATATGTGCTGCGGTACATCATCCCTCAAGAAAACGGACGAACTGGCAAGGGTATTCGCAACCTTTTGGTCCTTGAGCAGAATTGTGTTAAAGTTGCTCACTTTACCTTCTTCACGCTCCGTAACATCCCCCATGTTCAAATCTGGCGGACGCTTCTTGTGCCAGCGCTGAAATGTTAGACTGTCCTGGTTGATCAGCCTGCCATCACCACTGCGAAAGTCCCTGTACAGCACAGGCGGCTCGTTAAACTCCAAGCGTAGCGGCGGAAACGGCATGTCCTCCCTTGCCGAAATGAAGATTGTACGTTCCCGCTTCTGAGGAACCCCCATCGTGGCAGAGTTGAGAAGGAATAGCTGCGTTCTGTAGCCAATCTCACGAAGGCGTGATAGAACCAAACTAACGAAGCCGCGAGCTTTGCCGATCAGCATTCCCTTTACGTTCTCAGCAACAATCACGCGCGGTTGGAGCTTATACGCTACCTCCAGAAACTCAAAAAACAGGTCGTCCAATTGCTGTACGGCCTGCCCCTCGCGAAAAGCATATTCTCCACCCCATTTATCCTCACGGGCGCCAGCAGTTGAAAACACACTACAAGGTGGCGATCCGTCCAGTATGTCCAGGTCAAATAATTCTGCCGGCAGCTCGCCATCCGGTATGTTTTTAAAGTCCTGAATAGGCATCAGGAACGGATGCAGCGGGTTATGATTACGCTGATAGATTCGCATCATCTGTGGGTCAATCTCTACGTTGCCCAGCACCTTATAGCCAGCTCGCTTATACCCCATTGTGGAGCCACCGCCACAGGAGAAACAAGAAAACACCGTCCGTCCATGCTGCGGTACCGTAGACAGATCAGACAGCTTCCAATCCCATGCTGGGCGGCTCATGACTCACCGGCTCCTTTCTCTGTGCGGTCGAACACAAAGCCGCATCGCGGACACTTGCACTCGAAATTTTCCTCGTCGAAATCACTCACGTCCAGCTCCTTATTGGTGAAGTCCCCAAGCTGATCTGCTGCAGGTTCAGCAAAGTCTTTCATTAACTGTTCGACCTCGTCCTTATCGAAGCCAGAAAGGACCAGATCAGCCCCACTCTGCTCCAGATCGTCAAGCAATCGATAAAGGGCTTCATCATCCCAGTTCCCACTGACCTTATTAAGCGCCAGATTGAGAAGCTTTTCCTGCTGATCGTCCAAGTCTACAACACTTACAGTCAGCTCCGTATGACCCAGCTCGTTAACCATGATCTTATAGCGTTGATGGCCACCCACCATGTTCCCGGTGCGTTCGTTCCAGACGATAGGCTCGACATAACCAAAGGATTCAATGCTGGCTTTCAGCTTCTCGTATTCTGGATCACCAGGCTGAAGGTCAACCCGTGGGTTGTATGCTGCTGCGTTGATTTTCTCTATTGGGATGATACTGATGTCCATCGTGATGCACCTCATTTCTTATATTGAAGCAGGATCAGCCTGCGGCGCTTGCTTTTCCCAATCCGCTGGAAGCCTGCCGACAAAAAAACAAAAGCCCGGATTGCTGCTCCGGACTTTCAATTGAAACTAAATATTCATACTTCAGGAACTTTTATCTGGCTCCAAAATTTTGAAGGTACAGGTATTTGAACTGTTTGATACCAACATCTTTGTTTACAACTTTCCGGAGTCCCGCCGCTTAATACGCAGTACTTATAGCACATTGGATAAGTACCATTTACAGCATTCTGATACGATTGCAAACTAAAAAAATCAGTCCATTCAGGAAATCCTCCGGGTAACGCTCGCCTTGGAACAAGTACCCAAACATACTCTGAATAATTAGGAATATAAGAGCCTGGGGCGGAGGACCTTGTCTTGGGAAACGCTGTTGGTTGCATTGGTAATTGCTGTCCTGGTGCAATATGACGATTTATTTGACTTTGAGCTTCAGGATACATTTTTAACACCCTCCAAAAATAGGATATTCAACAATGTATCTTATTCGTTTGGTTTGATTTGGGCAATTGTCCCTGTAAATTTTTACGTGATACCCCAAAATACAAGTGTATTTATTGCGTCATATTAAGCATCGGCTTCTGCATAGGCTGGGTCTCCTTTGAGTTGAGTTGGTTTTCACTATTCGGGTGGCAGGCTAACAGGCTGTCAGGCTGCGTGTATGCCCTCTCTCTGCTCTCTTCTGCACTCCTTCCATTCTTCCATGTAACAAAAATAACGCTCAGAAATAGCTCGCATATTGTCATATGAGAGCAAAAGAAAAAGCACCGCAATGGGTGCTAATCTTTTCTTTTTCTAAAAGATTGCATGTTTTTTTTAATCTTTACAAGCATCGCTTGTTTATCTGCTTTGCTAAGGAATGGATTATTCTTAACTTCTTTTATACGAGCTTTTAAATTTTTGAGTTTTAACCTACGTCTCTTTCTTGAACTAAAGTGGAAATCATTATACAGTGTTTCATAAGTCTTTTTAATCTTTTTTTGAAAATCTCTAAAAGCATAATATTTACCTAGCCCATCTACATCAAAGTCCCCAGGGAGCTCATCCCTTACCTTTGACCACTGAATCAAATCATCATATCTTAAAAGGTGTATTTTTTCATAAACAATCTCCGAAGTTTCTTTGATTGCTTTGTCCCAGATATCATAATCCTTAATATACGGCTTGTCATGTGTACGTTCTTCGCCTGATTCTTCGACCCAGTAGATCTCCTCATTATATGAAATCTTTAATAACCCATTATATTTCATACTCATAGTAAATAATTTGTTATATAGTTCCAAAAGCATTTTTTCCTTTAAATCTCTCTTTGAATTACTTTGCTTCTGAACCCAATCTTTTATGACGACAGCAAAAGTAGTAAGAATAGCAGTTGCTAATGGTCCTATTATTAATTTTAAGTAATCAACTTCTTGCACGAGTCTACCCCCTAAATGTTTTGCCAATCAGGGATATTTTACCTCCTTTATACAGTGTGGTCGAGAACAAAACTGTTTAACTCGATCCCAGTTTCCCCAAACACAACCTTTGCATTTTTTCGGCTGTTTTGGTGGGCCTTTCATATATAGCAAAATTCCTTTCTTCTGCTTCTTCTTCAAACCATTCAAACCTTTCAAGGCAATAAAAAAAGCCACCCAAATGAGTGACTTGTATTTGCCTATGTATTTACAGCACCAAATGAACTAAGGAGCTTATTTAAAACCCGAAAAAAGAAACAGCGATAGGTTCTATTCCCGCAAGTGGGATGCAAAACGCTACGCTGTTGCATAAAAGCATTTGTACTTAGTAACTAGAGAGGAAGAACAAGACCATTTTACAAATTGCTAAAAATAGCCGTCAAAGAACAAAAACCGGACAATACCGGAAAATGGGTAATTAAACCATTATAAGCTGGCTTTTGCTCACTTTCTCGATATTACTCGCTATTAAGTAAAAATAAAGTCTTAGACTGCCGTTGTATTCAACTAACGTTCTGCGTTAGCGTAACGCATTACTTGACCAAATTCGATATGTTGCCGGCCAATAACCTACGTTTTCGTATGATTACTTAGCATAGTGATGTGTAGCTGCACTAACATATCAACAGTCTCTTAAATCAAAAGCTTCTTCTAGTGCGGCAGTATCTTCGAAGATTTGAAAAAACCTTATCTTCTCCTGTTCTACTTCGCAAACAATTGCCCAATCACTCTCGAACACTTTCCCGGTTACATTGACCTTGATGCGGAAATTCCCCCATGCACACGCTGCTTCCTGATTACCGATGAGTTTGTGAAGGACAAAACTCTCTATTTGTTCTGCTTCTTCTAATAAGTTTAAATAATTTCTTACACCTTCTTTTCCATGAAATGTGCCGTATAAAGGAATTCTATTAGAAGGCTCTTTTTTAAGAATAATAAATTTTGCTTCATCATGAACCAATTCGATCACTTTATCAATCTGTTTGCTTCCTAATGCTTGAAAATAATTTGTTAGCACCTGTTGAGCGCTTTGCATTTCTACTAATCTCCCTTCGAATAGGCGGAATAAGCTTTGCACAATCCAATAATAACATATTTTATCTACCATCCTGTCCGTTGGCTTAACGCCGCCGCTGCCAGTCTAGAACTATATTTTCACGGTCTAACACTTTATTCCCATCAAACACTCGTCCCAAACGATTCTTTCGCCCAGAGGATCATCATCACCAGACTTCATGATTTCCCAGCACACACCACAAAATGAAGCGCCTAATGTGGCGTAAAATTCTGGATTTGGGTCATTGCAAAGCATACATTTTCCTGTTTTCGGACTCTTTTTCACAGTAACACTCCCATCGATGAAAAATAAAAGACACGCTGCGGAATTGAACCGCGCAAGGGTTCTGACCAGGCTGTTTGTGTTTCCGCTGGTTAACTGGTGCCTTGCCGCCTGCGCGTGCCATAAAGCCCCGGAATAACCCGGGGATGATCCTGGATGCTGCTGGATTACAGAAGCTCTGCTGCGAGTTGCTTGAGCACCAACGGTGTTGGGATGAATTGGCCGTCACCTTTATTGCCCTTGACGTAAGCCTTGTCCTCATAGGCATAATACACAAGGCCCTGACCCTCAATGACTGGATAGCCGCTCTCGTCGTCAGTCAGACTTGTTTGTACGTGCTTGCCGTGCTGCGAAGCGTGCTCCTCATCGTGTAAGCGCAAGATTCCGTCCTCACTCAAAAATGCGAAACGTGGTTTTG
>NZ_JCAJRU010000043.1:0-25260 GCF_059447605.1 Paenibacillus sp. N119s
CCATGTGCTGTTGAGTCTGCTGCACAGATCGATGAAATTGCCGGATTGGTCAAAGCTGCAGGTGCACAAGTTCTGCGTGGAGGTGCTTTTAAGCCGCGTACAGGGCCATACAGCTTCCAAGGAACGGGTGTTGAAGGTTTAATCATGATGGCTGAGGCGGGCCAGAAGCATGACCTTTTGACCATCACAGAGGTCATGACACCTGAATATGTAGACATCTGTGCGGAGTACGCTGATATTCTGCAAGTAGGTACACGTAATATGCAAAACTTCGATCTGTTACGCAAGCTGGGAACCTGCGGTAAACCCGTATTGCTCAAGCGCGGTTTCAGCTCGACTTATGACGAATTCTTGAATGCTGCCGAGTACATCTTGGCAGGTGGCAATCCGAATGTTATGTTATGTGAGCGTGGTATCCGTACTTTCGAGACCTACACTAGAAATACGCTCGATTTGTCCGCAATTCCTGTGTTGCAACAGTTGAGCCATTTGCCAGTCATTTCCGACCCTAGCCACGGTACAGGTAGACGTGAATTGGTTGTTCCTATGACAAAGGCCTCTGTAGCTGCCGGAGCGGATGGTTTAATTATTGAAATGCACACTGACCCTGACAACTCGATGACAGGGGATGGCGTACAGTCTCTATTCCCGGATCAATTTGCAGATTTACTGAAAGATTTGGAATTGTTGGCGCCCGCAATTGGTAAAACATTCCATACCCCTAGTGCCGTTTCTTAAGTTAATTATTTACACTAATGCATAAAAGTTTTGCAGCAACGCAGTGAATAGGAGTAAAATGACCTAAAGTCCGATGTTTCGGGCTTTTTGTGTTGTGCAAATGTTATCAAGAGCGTAAGCATATCTAACATTAGTTTAAAAAATACCTTACATAGCTATTGACCCGTGTCATGTTTGAGATTTATAATGACGACAGAAAAAACATTCGATCATGAACATTTCAGGGTTGTATAAGACTTAATGTTCGGAAAAATTGGGAGGAAGAAGACATGTCCGTTGAAAACGTATTGAAAACAATTCAGGAAAATAATATTGAGTGGGTAGATTTTCGTTTTGTAGATTTGTCTGGTCGTGCTCACCATATTTCATTGCCAGCTTCCGAAGTAGATGAAGAAACATTTGTTAACGGTGTTGCTTTCGACGGTTCTTCCATTCCCGGCTATCGTGGCATCGAGGAATCCGACATGGTTATGCTGCCCGATCCGGAAGCGGTTTTTATTGACCCTTTCACTCAGCATCCTACGCTGAATATTCTGTGTGACATTGCTACGCCAGACGGCGAAAAATATGACCGCGATCCTCGTGGCATTGCAAAAAAGGCTGAGGAATTTTTGCAATCTGCAGGAGTGGGTACAGCGGCATTCTTTGCACCTGAATCTGAATTTTTCATTTTTGATGATGTTCGCTACGAAAGCGGCATGAACAGCTCCTCCTTCTTCGTAGATTCCGAGGAAGCAGCTTGGAACACGAACCGTAAGGAAGAAGGCGGCAACTTGGCCTTTAAAGTGGGCGTGAAGGGCGGCTATGTACCTGTAGCACCAGTAGACACCCAACAAGACATTCGTAGTGAAATGTGCCGTTTGCTTGAAGAAGCTGGTCTGAGAATTGAGCGCCATCACCATGAGGTGGCTACGGCAGGCCAAGCGGAAATCAACTTCCGTTTTGATACACTCAAGAAAACAGCAGACAACCTGCTCGTTTATAAATACATTGTACACAACACGGCTCGTCAATATGGTAAAGTGGCAACATTCATGCCGAAACCGATTTTCGGGGACAACGGAAGCGGTATGCACGTTCACCAATCTATTTTCGATGGCGACACTCCTTTGTTCTACGAAAAAGGTGGCTATGCTAATCTGAGCGAAATGGCTCTTCACTACATTGGCGGTATTCTGTACCATGCACCTGCGCTGATCGCTTTGACAAACCCAAGCACCAACTCGTTCAAACGTCTCGTTCCTGGCTACGAAGCGCCAGTTAACCTGGTGTTCTCCAAAGGTAACCGTTCTGCGGCTGTACGTATTCCAGTAGCGGCTGTTACTCCTAAAGGCTGTCGGATCGAGTTCCGTACACCGGACTCCACAGCTAACCCTTACCTTGCTTTCTCAGCAATGCTGATGGCAGGTCTGGATGGCATCAAGCGCAAACTGAACCCAGTCGAACTGGGCTATGGTCCACTCGACACCAACATCTATGAGCTGTCTGATGCTGAAAAAGGCAAAATCCGCAGTGTACCTGGTTCACTGGATGAAGCTCTGGATGCACTGGAAGCCGATTACGAATTCCTGACTGAAGGCGGCGTATTTACGAAGGACTTTATTGATAACTATGTAGAGTTCAAACGTTCTGAAGCGAAATCGGTGAACATCCGTGTTCATCCACATGAATACAGCTTGTATTTTGACTGCTAATATTACATGGATAGCATAGCTGATTTGAATAACACTCATTAGCCTGCGGGGAATAGTTGTTGTTCAAGATAGGTCTCCGGTCTTATACCGGAGACCTTTTACCATTATGATAAATATTACAAAATAAAGATGTTAAATATATTAACATTCACAGCTTTGTCACATCATAAAGGAATTCAGAAACATTTTTATACAAGTCTTGAACGCATTTATGAATACTGCTATCATAGCGATAATATCCACACCAGAGTAGAGAAGGGATGGGAAATTGTTGAGTAAGAGAGCCTACAATTTTAATGCAGGACCGGCGGCATTGCCGCTCAAAGTACTGGAACGTGTACAAGCTGAATTCGTAGATTTCCAGGGAACAGGGATGTCCATCATGGAAATGTCTCACCGTGGAGCCGTGTATGAATCTGTCCATAATGAAGCGCAGGAACGTCTGCTATCTCTGCTGGGCAATCCACAAGGCTACAAGGTGTTGTTCCTGCAAGGGGGTGCAAGCACGCAATTTGCCATGCTGCCTTTAAATTTCTTGAGTGAAGGGCAGATCGGAAGCTATGTTATGACAGGCAGCTGGTCGGACAAGGCATATAAAGAAGCTAAGCTATTAGGCAAGGCTCACATTGCTGCTTCCTCCGCTGATGCGAAATATATGCGTCTTCCGAATGTGGATGCATTGGACTTGCCTGAGAATACTGCATATGTGCATATGACGTCCAACGAGACGATCGAAGGTACACAATTTAAGCAATTCCCGGATACGGGTTCCGTACCGCTGATTGTGGACATGTCCAGTGATATTTTTTGCAAGCCATTTGATGTTACTCAATTTGGATTGATTTATGCTGGCGCGCAAAAAAATCTGGGACCTTCTGGTGTAACGGTTGTGGTTGCCCGTGAAGAACTGCTGGCTTCCTCACCAGCTCATATTCCTACGATGCTGCGTTACAGTACTTATGAAAAGAATAACTCTCTCTACAATACGCCCCCATCCTTTGCCATATACATGGTGAATGAAGTGCTGAAATGGATCCAGGAGGAAGGCGGTTTGGAAGGCATCGAGCGTGTGAATCAGCAGAAAGCTGCTTTGCTATACGATCGTATTGACAGAAGCGAAGGCTTCTATCGTGGTTGTGTGGACAGCACTGATCGTTCTATTATGAACGTAACCTTCCGCCTTGCGAATGAGGATCTGGAAAAACAATTTATTAAAGAATCCGAACAAGCGGGTTTCATCGGCTTGAAGGGGCATCGCAGTGTAGGAGGGCTTCGCGCCTCGATTTACAATGCGGTTCCACTGGAGAACTGTCAAGCATTAGCCGAGTTTATGGATGGATTTAAGCAACGTAACAGTTGATTATAGAGATATATATTTCGATACACGATATTTAAAATCGAAAAAGTTAAAGAAGAGCCTTCCCTGAATGTGTATAGGGGAAGGCTTTTAGTGGTGTAGGGATATTGATATTTTTTTGTCAGTTGATGTCTATATTCCTCTGATTTTGTTAAAATGAAGAAAGTGTATGTTTTCATGTACACTTTTTGGTTAGATTTTATGCTGTTTGTCTGATGAATTTAATGATGAAAGGAACGAAAACTGATGCCATTACATATTGTGCTTGTCGAGCCGGAAATCCCAGCTAACACAGGTAATATCGCCAGAACTTGTGCGGCAACCGGAACGCATCTGCATCTGGTTAAGCCACTGGGCTTCCGAACAGATGATGCCACGTTAAAACGGGCGGGGCTTGATTATTGGTATGCTGTTCACATTGAGTATCACGAGTCTTTTGCTGAAGTACAAGAAAAATATCAAGACGGTCGCTTTTTTTATGCGACGACAAAAGCAAAACAGCACTATAGTGATATTGAATTTCAGAATGGAGACTTTTTGGTATTTGGTAAAGAAACGAAAGGTTTGCCTCCTGAGCTGCTAGCTGCTAATCCTGATACATGCATCAAGATGCCGATGTCAGATAAAGTAAGATCTCTAAACTTGTCGAATTCCGCTGCGATTATCGTATATGAAGCACTGAGACAATTGGATTTTCCAGGTTTATCGTAACGAACATCAATTGTTTAAGTATAAATGCGAATAAAGAACCAGGACCTTAGTTGCTAATAAAAGTTGCACTATTATTGCTCGAAAGTACATGACAGTAGAGCTTATATAAAGGATATAGGGTCATAAATTTGCGGAATTTCTCATTGAAAGCTAATGATAATTGGCTTTCCGGTCGATAAAAATATTATAGACATTCTGTACCATACTTTGTTATGGTTCATGATTTTATGAAAAAATGTAATAAAATTTCCTGCGATCAGCAGGATTCGACAAAAAGACAGCGAATACTACATAAAGAATAGTGTCTTTGTACCTAGTTTTTCGCCTGGGAAGAAAATTGTAAGTTATTACTTAATAGGAGAGGTGTACGATCACGATGAAACCTGCCGGTGTGGTACGTAAAGTCGATCAGTTGGGGAGAATAGTTCTGCCTAAGTCACTGCGTAAAAGATATCAAATGAATGAGGGAGATCCTGTCGAAATTTTGGTTCAAGGCGACCATATTATTTTGGAACGTTATCGTCCAAAATGTGTATTCTGCGGCTCAATTGAACAAGTAAACGATTTTAAAGAACGTTATATTTGTGCTCAATGTCTGACAGAAATGACACAGTACTCCTCCTAAATGAGGTGAAAAAGCATCACGACATTCGTTCGTGATGCTTTTTTTCGGATAGAGTTATGCTGAACAGCATATATTTATTTTGATAGTAAACTACACATAACTATTTATAGAATAAAAAATGAGTAGGGACTGGACGCAAATTACCATCTGATGGTTTATTTACGATTCGACCGTTTAGTATAAGGGATGATGAACCACCGCCGTCCAAATTATAAGCATCTTGAACACCCAGATTGTACATCTTCCCTTGGAGTTCTTCGAGCGTTGCACCTGAACCCCCGCTTTCATTGTAGCCGTCTACGACAATAATAAGCAGCTGATCATCTTTATAGTTGCCAATGACTGTGCGTGGAGCCCGCTTGGGAGAGACTTTCCATTTGTCAGGAACAGGCACTTTTTGGCCTTTTTGTAACAGAACGGGGACAAAGGTGGCTCCAAAGGCAGGTTTTAAGCTGTCAAGAATATCTTGGTTGTAAAATTTGCCCCCAATAAGCTTACCATCGTTACTCAATCCGACGAATGACAAATCCTTGAAGCTTGACTGAAAGCCGGTAAGGTAACGGCCGTTCAAGACAGTGGTGCTTAATGGATAGCGTTTTCCGTCTCCATCTGCAAATCCGCCTGCGTTGATGCCTGCAACAGCTCCGTGTCTCAGCACTGCACGCAGGGTCGTTTCTGAGCCACCCAATTTGTCATTTCCCAAAGACATTTTCATTGCTGTAGGATCTTTAAGTTTGATTTTCATTGCGTATCCATGATAAATTCCCGGGTTTACCTTAAACAGCTCAATGGTAATCCGGTTGCTATCTACCCGCTCATAAGGAATCCCCAGTTTGGCGGTGATACGCCGGTTGTAGATGACCTCGGGGCGTTTGGACTGCGTAGAGGCAGTCGCAACAAGCTGATTCATCGTTTGGGTCGTTTGTTTGTAGAGCTCAGACGTCCGGCGAATCGTAGATAAGGTGTACGCTGCTGTTTCCTTGGCCTCATCAAGCTGGGTTCCTACTGATTGCGTTTGTAAAGTGATTTCAGCTTTTTGCAGACTCGGAGATGTTGATTCAGGAAAGCGCAATGGGGGATGCACTAACAAAATACACCCTAACAAACCGATAAAAGGAGCAAGGGCCAACATAAAGAACCGGTTGACTTGCTTTGCGTCTATATTCATTTTAGCAAGTCCATTTTTTTCTGAAGTGTATTGAGCTGCTGCTTGACTTCGTTTAATTGGGTATACAGCTTATTGCTATTATCGGTCTTGTTATTAGCATTATCCTTTGTAAAGGTCAGTAGCTCGTTGAAGGACTGAACTTTACCCTGTAACCCGCTAACCTCCTTGGAAAGTGCTGTAAGTTGCTTTTCGTAGTCGGATTTAAGTGCCTGAATCTGTTGGTCTGTATGGGTTTGCATTTCGTTTAGCATTTGCTGCTTCAAGTGATTGCTATACAGATAGGTTGCGAGAGCACCTAGTATAATAAGAATGAACCAAAATAGCAGAAAAGTCTTTACGGGCAACCCCTTTTTTGAATTGCTCCGCCGGGCTTCGGCAGGAGGACGTTCAGGTGAAGCTTGCATGCGATTTTCAACTCCCGTATAAATTCAAAATTTCAGTCTTTATTGGCAGTTCCAATTCTATCATGGGCCTATTTATTTCGCAAAAGCGAAATAGCTATATAAAAATATTGGAAAAAGAGATTGCATCGGAAGGAAGTCCTAGGATACAATTTCCTTAAATCGTTTTCGCTTCCTATACGTTCACATTTACGCAATTCTACATAAGCAAGCTCTAATTTTTCGATTAATTTCGCTAACTATGTATTTTTTTGTCAAATCAGGAGGTTTAGATATGAGAAAAGTATGGCAGGTGGTCATCATAGATATCCATCCTACAAGTATGCTGGGAACAAAGCTTATTTTGGAAGACCAGCAGGATTTACTTGTCAGAGGGATGTCTTCCTCCGGCACAGAAGGCCTGGAGCTGGTTTGCTCCATTCGGCCGGAAATTATTTTAATGGACTATAGGTTGCCTGAGGGAACGGCGGAACCGTTTTTGACACAAATGCGGGTCTTGTCTCCGGACAGCCATATTGTTATTATGACGGATGAGGACAATATTACGTTGTTTCAGCAGTTAATTTCACTTGGGGCCAATGGAATGCTATCCAAGCAGGCGTCACCGAGTCAGTTAATTCACCTGATCAACGGTTTGCGCGAAGGATTTGCTTCTTTACCAATGGATTGGATTCGTTGTGGAAATTGGCCATTTATGCCGTTAATGGCTGCTGAGCCTTTTGACGAACTGACGCAAACTGAAGTTTTTATTATGGAACGTATTGTACAAGGAATTACATATGACAAAATTGCGATCGAGATTGAAGTTAGCCGGCGCTCCATTGATAATTATCTACGTAAAATATATGCAAAACTAGGTGTGTCCAGCCGGGCGCAGGCGATTGAACGTTATGCCTTATATGCGCGTCAGACGAAGCAGCTATATGCTTGACGCGTCAGCCCGGAGAACATGACTATTTTTCAGGAGAAGGAGGATGTTCATGCAATATTCCTTTGCTTCACGAACGGCTGCGATGTTGGCTTCTCCAGTGCGTCATATCCGGGAAAATGCGAGAAGACATTCCTTTATATCTTTGGCTGAAGAGTTGCCTGCACAAGAGCTGTTTCCGGTGAAACTGTTGGAAGAAGCGGCTCATGACGTTTTTGGCTCCGGCCCTGACGCCCTCCAGTATGGTGAACCGGAGGGCTATTTTCCGTTGCGGGCATGGCTTGCAGGAGAGTGGGAACAGCGTAAAGGAGTAAGAGTACCACCAGGTCAAATCCTTCTCACCACAGGCAGTCAGCAGGCCATAGACTTGATTGTAAGGCTGATGGTGGATGAGCGTGATCCGGTATTGGTCGAGAACCCGACATCCCCTGGATGTCTGCAGGTGCTATCGATGCAAGGGGCGCAGATCGTTCCTGTAGAATCAGATGGGGAGGGCGTTATTCCCGACAAGCTTGAAGCTTTAATGATCCGTTATCACCCCAAGCTTTTTTTTGCTACGCCAACGTTTACGAATCCAACAGGCTCCTTATGGAGCGCGGCTAGACGGCAGGAAATTTTGGACCTGTGCAGGCGTCATGAGGTGTTGGTCGTTGAGGAAGATTCTTACGGCGAGTTGCATTTTAAGCAAAAACACGAAACACATGATAAAAGTCCGCATGCCCAGAGCCGAAAGTTTGCAGAGGCCTACCCCTCACTATTCGCACTGGATCATGCGGGTCAGGGCGGTCAAGTGTTATATATCGGTTCATTTAATAAAACAGTTGCCCCTGCGCTGCGAACTGGCTGGGCAGCTGGTCCTGCGCCGCTGATTGAAGGGATGTACGCCTTGAAGCAACTGGCTGACGTGCAATCCAGTACGATGAACCAACGACTGCTATTCCAACTGCTGGCCAATTCGCGTTTTCAATGGCACGAGCACTTGGCGATGTTGAACAAGGAATACTCAACTCGACTCCAATTACTCCTTGAGTTGCTTAAGCGCCCGTTTTGGAAAGATGTGACGTATCATATCCCATCCGGTGGGATGTATGTGTGGGTGAAGTTGCCCGCAGGGCTGGATAGCGCCTTGCTGCTCAAAGCAGCGCTACCCAAGGGTGTAGCCTTTATGCCAGGGGCGTTGTGTGCAGTTGGCGATGAAGGTGCGTCCCATATTCGTCTTAATTTTAGTCACCCGGGCCGAGAACAACTGCTTATGGGCATGAATTTGATCGGTGAGACGATCGGTGAATTTACTGCGCGAAGCTAGCAAAAGTCACCACCGGGGTGAGTCATCCTCGGCCTCCACAATATTGGTGGAATAATCGCCGAATGCTTCCGCAATGTGCAGCTGTTCACCACCCTCGTTAAACTCTGCCGCCATTCCAGCGGCCGTTTCAATTCCCTGCTGCTGGAGCACCTCCGCATACTCGCTTAGAGCGGCTTTACCAAACGGAGTCAGCCGATAACGACCGCGGGCTACACGTTCAAACCAGCCATAGTAATTGCGCTGGAGCACGGCAGCAGCTCCGCTGACGGCTGCTGTACGGGCAAGCTGCGCCGGGGCGGCTTCTCCCAAACCCTGCAAAGCAGCGGCTACGCGCAGCGCTTTTTCCCGGTAGGCGGTGACCAGCTTGCGCCGGGTGCTCCCGCCGACATTGTGGTCACCGCTGCGTGCGTGAAATTCCCGCAGCAGCTTTTCCTTGCGCGAGCCGCGGCGGACGGCAGTCGTTTTGTGAACATTATCGCTAGGTCCCATGGGCTTACACAGTACCTCAACGAGCGGAGGCTTTGTTTTAAAATGCGTGACGGTGAGCAAGCCAAGCCCCAGTTGACGGCACAGTCCGACCAGCTCATTCCAGCGTTGATTCACCGCTCCTTTTTTGGCACGATTCCGTTCTACGGCTACATATACATTACTGCTTAGCTTCAAGCGTTGCATACCTTGCAGCACCAGCGCCAGGTTAAACGTCTTTTTTATCTCCACAATCAGTGGTGTTTCCTGTCCTGGCTTAATCCCCACCAAGTCGCAGTTGCGTACTTCTCCCTTGACTTCATATCCCAAGTTTTCAAAAAAGGTTTTGACCGGAGCGTACAGCTCCGTCTCATGCCGAACTGCCATGGACTCTCTCGCTCCTTTATCCCATTATTCCGAGCTTTTATTGTACCATAACGCTTCAGATCCGCATCGTTGTTGTCTATTTTAGCACAGTGAATCCCTTTGTTTTTTGGAAAAAGCCTAGAGACCTGTCACAAAAAATAGGTCAATTCTGAAATCAATCTGCATAGGTATGTATTACACTTTTTTTAAGAGGATCGCATCATATCCTGAAAGGCGTGACGAGTGTAGCCATAATCATCAAGAGTGGAGGATAGTCATTACGCAGTCATGGGAGGAACCGAGCATGAATATTTTTGACCGCCTTGCGGAGTACCGAGCGGAGAACAACCGCTTGGCCTGGAACGGCACTTTTAGAGAGTATATCGAGATACTCAAGAAAGACCCGACACCGGCGATGACCGCTCATGCACGGGTTTACAAAATGATTGAATCTTTTGGTGTAGAAGAGGTTGGAGGACATAAGCGATATAAATTTTTTGAGCAGGAGATATTTGGGCTGGATCGTGCACTAGAGAAGCTGGTGGAGGAATACTTTCACTCCTCAGCCAGGCGGCTCGATGTCCGCAAGCGCATCCTTCTTTTGATGGGACCTGTTAGCGGAGGGAAATCGACACTGGTCACTTTGCTAAAGCGTGGTCTGGAGAAGTTTTCAAGAACGGATCAGGGAGCCGTGTATGCCATAGAGGGCTGCCCTATGCATGAAGATCCCCTTCATCTTATTCCGCATGAGCTGCGCCCCGACTTCGAAAAGGAGCTAGGTGTGCGCATTGAAGGTAATCTGTGCCCATCCTGCCAGATGAAGCTGCGTACAGAATTTGATGGCGATATCGAAAAGGTGCGTGTGGAGCGGGTATTTATATCAGAAGAAAACCGGATCGGCATAGGCACGTTCAGTCCTTCTGATCCGAAATCACAGGATATTGCTGATTTGACAGGCAGTATCGACTTTTCCACTATTACCGAGTATGGTTCAGAGTCTGATCCGCGCGCCTATCGATTTGATGGAGAGCTGAATAAAGCGAATCGCGGACTGATGGAATTTCAGGAAATGCTGAAATGCGATGAGAAATTTTTGTGGAATTTATTGTCTCTGACCCAGGAGGGAAATTTCAAGGCCGGGCGGTTTGCGCTCATCAGTGCTGATGAATTGATCGTAGCTCATACGAATGAGTCGGAATATAAAAGCTTTATTGCCAATAAAAAGAATGAGGCGTTGCAGTCACGGATGATTGTAATGCCAATTCCCTATAATTTAAAAGTATCCGAGGAAGAAAAGATTTATGCCAAGCTCATTGGGCAGAGTGACATGCGGCATATTCACATCGCTCCTCATGCGCTGCGAACGGCTGCCATTTTTTCTGTGCTCACCCGACTGAAAGAAACCAAGAAGCAGGGGATGGATTTAGTTAAAAAGATGCGCATGTATGACGGCGAGGAGGTCGAAGGCTATAAGGAAGCCGATCTGAAGGAGATGCAAAATGAGTTTCTGGAGGAAGGCATGTCCGGCGTTGATCCAAGATACGTCATTAATCGTATTTCTAGTGCACTGATTAAGCAAAATGTGGAGTCCATCAATGCTCTGGATATTTTACGCGCCATTAAGGATGGCCTAGACCAACACGCCTCCATCACCAAGGAAGAGCGGGAGCGTTATCTGAATTTCATTTCCGTGGCTCGTAAGGAATATGATGAGCTGGCGAAAAAAGAAGTACAAAAGGCTTTTGTGTACTCCTTCGAAGAATCAGCCAAGACGCTGTTTGACAACTATTTGGATAACATCGAAGCTTTTTGCAATTGGGTAAAAATCCGCGATCCGCTTACCGATGAGGAGCTCGACCCGGATGAGCGGCTTATGCGCTCTATTGAGGAGCAAATCGGGGTGTCGGAAAATGCGAAAAAGGCATTCCGTGAAGAAATATTAATTCGTATTTCTGCGTATTCCCGCAAGGGGCGGAAGTTTGAGTATCACCATCATGATCGGCTGCGAGAAGCCATTGAAAAGAAGCTGTTCGCCGATTTGAAGGATATTGTGAAGATTACGACTTCGACCAAAACGCCTGATGCTAATCAGCTCAAACGTATGAATGAGGTGATTAAGCGACTAATAGAGGAGCATGGCTATACAGCAGCTAGCGCCAATGACCTATTGAGATATGTAGGTAGTCTCCTGAATCGGTAAGGCGAAATAATATGTAAAGTATGATGAAGATGAATTGCAATGGATGGTGACACGAAGGAAGTGAGATATTTAATCAACGTGTTTCCTATAAGTAATCCGGCAAGCACAGGATGTTTCATGTGCGGTCGGATTCTTTTTTAACTGAAATTACTATGAAAAAAGTTACAAACAATTCGCTGTTTTTTAACATTTTCTAAAAAGTTGCCGATAATTATGGTGATGTAAAATCTATGTAAACTATGATTTGGAGGATCTTATGATTCATGTCGCTGAGAGTAGATTAAAACAGATACAATATATTGGTATAACTGATGATGATTTGGCTTTATTGCATCATTATCAGGGACTTTTCCAATCGATTGTGAATGAAGTCGTGGATCGTTTTTATGAGCATGTAAAAAAGGTTCCCCATCTCATGTCGATTATCTCTAAATGGTCGAATATTGAGCGACTCAAGCAAACACAACGTGAATACTGGCTTTCTCTTGCAGATGGGAAAATAGATGATTCGTTTATCGAACACCGCCTTTTTGTGGGGCAGGTACATTCCCGGATTGGATTGTCTTCCGATTATTATTTGGGTACGTACATTGCTTATCTTGATATTGCAGTAGACATTTTCAAGCGTTCGGGGATAGAGGATTGGTATTCTATTGTGTACGCTCTTTCCAAAATGTTCAATCTCGATTCCCAGCTTGTGCTGGAAGCCTATCAGGAAAAGGAGAAAGAGCAAGTCAGCGATCTCGCCGATGAACAAACGCAGATGCTGACTGTGGTGTCCCGAATTGCACAAAATTTGACGGGGATGATTGCTGAACTTAGGGGAAATACCGATAATATCGCGAAGAATGCCTGCAATACTGCTTCTTCGCAGGAACATACAGAGGAACTGGTACTGCAATTGAGTGATGAAATTAAGCATATTGAACAGATGAGCAGTACAATTCGAGAATTGTCCGATCAGACTCATCTGCTGGGATTGAATGCGGCGATTGAGGCAGCCCATGCGCAAGAAGCAGGACGTGGCTTTCAAGTGGTGGCACAGGAAGTGCGCAAGCTGGCATCTAATTCAAAGCAAGCACAGGAGCAAATTCAGCGCAAGGTGCTGGATATTGCCCGTATGCTTGACAGTGTGCAATCCGAAACCGCTATCACCACAGCCAGTGCCCGGCAACAGGCCTCCAGCTCGGAAGAATTGGCTTCCTTCACCAAGCTGATTGAAACCATGGTG
The DNA here is from genome assembly GCF_059447605.1 of Paenibacillus sp. N119s. NCBI lineage: Bacteria > Bacillati > Bacillota > Bacilli > Caryophanales > Paenibacillaceae > Paenibacillus > Paenibacillus sp. N119s. Next base: position 13,191 of record NZ_JCAJRU010000043.1, read on the forward strand.
AAGGAATTGGAGATGCTGCAGCATTCCTCAGAAATAATGAAGGTATAAGATACACAAAAAACAGACCTCATCGCCCGGTCTGTTTTTTACTTAGTTCCCCCCCCCCCAACTGATTATAGCAGCGCTCTAAGTTCACGTCGGTATTTGTTCAAATGCACAAACGACGGAATGACACGCTTCGCAGAACGAAATCCACCTATTCTGATGTTGCGAACGACATGATAGGGAGAAATCAGCAATGCGTGAAGCAGGCGCAAGTCCTGGGTGCTCAATGGTCGGTATCGTTGATAGAAGTCGATCGCGCGCAGCATCTTTGTCGCATTCCAAAGACAATTCCGATGAAGAAGATGAGAGAGATCTTTCATCCTTACATGTAGGGAACAATTTTCAAAGTCGATCAAATAGATTTTGAACTGCCTGTCTTTGATCAGATTGGGATAGTTATAGTCACCGTGTATAAATGCAGTCGCTTTTTGTTCCTGCTGGATTGCTTCTCGAACTTTGGACTGCTGTAGACGATCTAATACTTCTTCACAAAGAGCTACGAGATGGGCTGTGCCTTTGTAAAGGCTGAGGCGTTTTTTATATCCAGCTACTTCATCACTCAAGCCTTCATAACGGATTCTGGAAGGCGGTGTTTCCGTGGCAGGAAAGCCTGCGGCATGAGTGTGGAATTTGGCTAAAGTAGCAATGCCCTTTTTGAAGTCTATTCTTTTTGTAAATTCCGGTCTGGGTCCATGAACCCAATTGGTTAATGTATACGATATACCTTCATGGGTCATATAGGCAGTTTGCTGTACGGTTGGATAGACCTTTTGGCTACGTGTAAACCCGCGCTCATCCAGGTAGGACAAGACACGTGTAATAAAGCGAATCTCTTCTTCCGGGAATTTATAAGGTTTTAAGCAGTAGGTTGTATTAGCGGTTTCAATCTTGTGAATGTCCTTTATTTGGCGGCTACGCTGAATTTTAATTCCATACATCTGCTCAACGCTTGATAAAATCGACATTTTGCCCCTCACTTTCTTTTATGGACGGGTCCATTCCTGCAAAATATGGATGATTTGTAATCGAAGAGGCCACGACTGATCCCAGTTGTCCAGGATTTCGCGGTCTCTTGAACGATTTGGATGCCGGGAAGCATGCCAGGCTTCTCGTGGCAATTTATATAAAGCTGTAACAATCTTCCGTTCAGTACGGCTTAGTGGTTTACGTTTTTGGTATCCTTTCAACAAGGATTGCACAAATTCAGGATTGAATTGGGTCGTATTCATAAGAGCCTTTGCCAAATCAGCATAGACTGAGCCAATCTTAACCCGATCCCAATCAATGATTTTGAGCTGACCGTCATCAGAAATAATGACATTCGGGATGGTGATATCACCGTGAATCAAGGAGGGATGCCGACGTTCCACTCGAAGCAGTCTTATGATGGATGCGTCCTGCAAATCCTTCCATGCCCGCCTGGATAAACGGTTACAGTCTTTGCCGTGAGTGTTGTACCAGTTGCGGTACTCTTTATCCTGGCGGCTGACTTTTGTCATTTTTTTTTGGAAAAGACGGTCTTGGTTTTTCCATATCCGCAATTGTTGAATGGTTGGAGGGGGCGTTCCTTTCTCCGTCCAATGCAAGCCAGTGGATGTGGCATGAAGGGTGGCGAGGGCCAGCCCCAGTTTTTCGTAATCGTCAGCGGTTTCCAGTCCTCGTCCTTTGATCCACTGACTTACATAAAATGGTGTTCCTTGATCTAGTGTCCATAGCTTGCCGGAATGAGTGGGGAGCCATGTGGGCATGTAGGTATACTTTCTCTTTTTCAAAAGCCTTATATAGCTCGCAACTCGTTCCATCTGTTGAATCGTATTTGAATATACCACCTTTGAACGACTAAAGGGCTTTAATGCATAAATCCCCTTTTTCGTTTTCACTTGGATGACTGCATTTTTTCGATATAGAGATGAGACTAAGCTTGATTTTAAGGGAATCAGGCCGAAACGACGGGTGATTTTGCGAATTTGTGCTTTGGTATAGGATTTCGCCATAAGAACCTCACTTGACTTTTAATTGAAGAAAAAGGTAATCCTCTGTTAGTTATCAGTCTATTCATGAGGAAATAATAGGTGCAGTTTTATGTAGGTATTCTCAGCCGATACGGAAGTATTTTAGCGTATACAGACAGTAAGACATTCGGTAAAATACAGACTGGAACGAATACACGATATGACGAATTTTGATCTTGACGATTCAAGTGAGCAGTTTATATACCATACATGTCTAATTCATTATTATTTGTGGGAATATAAGTAGTTGAACGTTTTTTTGGGGCAGGAGGGAAGGACATGGATAAAAGAATACTGATAGCGGACGATGAGGCGAGTATTCGGAATGCGCTAGCCTATGCGTTAAAGCGGGAAGGTTTTTTGGTGGAAACTGCCGTGGATGGAGAGGACGCATTGGAAAAAGTACATATGTTCCACCCGGATGTGCTTATACTGGATGTGATGATGCCCAAACTGGGCGGATATGAGGTGTGCCGTCGTTTGGAAAATCGGAAAGGCATCGGTATTTTACTGCTAACCGCTAAAAACGATATCGTCGATAAGGTGCTCGGCCTGGAGCTGGGAGCAGACGATTTTATGAGCAAGCCGTTTGACCTGAGAGAACTGCTCGCACGTATTAAGGCATTAGTAAGGAGGCTGGAACGAGAAGGAGCGCCTGCGCCGGAAGGAACGGAAGTAATACTAGGTCCATTACGAGTGCGTCCATCCAGCCGAACAGCTGAACTTGGAACAAAAGCATTGGATCTGACCCCCAAGGAGTTTGATGTGCTGGCTCTGCTGGTGTCCCATGCAGGGAGGGTGTATACACGGGACGATCTGCTGGAACAAATATGGGGCATCGATTATGTGGGGGGGACGCGGACGGTGGATATTCATATTCAGCGCTTGCGCAAAAAACTGGAGCCGCACCAATCGATGCTGCAGACCGTGTATGGAATCGGCTATAAGGCGGAGAAAATGACGTGAACGAACATCATTCACTCCATCCGGAAGGAAGCTTGCAGTCTACTAACCCGCAGAAGCGCAAACGTAAGCGTACAGGCTTGAGTCTACGCTGGAAATTTCCGCTGGTACTGGCGGCTTTACTGCTGTTTACAGTCGGTGTGCTGAGCTGGCTCGTGCTTACTGGTATTCGTGCTAATCAGACAGACCAAATGGAACGCGGCTTAAAGCGTCAGGCGGAAATCGTGGAAATGCGCGTAAAACAGTCTTACCTGTTGGGAGCTCGCCAATTACCCGAAGACTTCATGAAAAAGCAAGCCCCTCAGCTTGCCGTGGAACTGGGCGTATCCAGTAATATGCGCGTTATTTTATATGATAGCCAGGGGCATGAGGTTGGGAATTCTCTACCACTGGCTTATAGAACAGATGTCAGTCAGGCGCTTTCTTATGCGCTCCAAGGGAAAATTGCATATATTACAGAAGGTAGCTCAGTTACTTATCTGGCTCCGCTTCAAGGTCCAGACGGCCTGCTAGGAGTGGTGCAGCTTCATAGCTCAACAGAAGCGCAGCAGCAGTTTTACCAGGCCATTGCCTGCTTGTTTTTATGGACAGGAGGGGCGGTGCTGGTCTTAAGCTTTATTCTGGGCTTAGTTTATGTCAGCCGCCAGACGAGGGACATCGGACGACTGACTCGCGCTTCTGAGCAGATCTCGGCAGGGAACTATCCAGAAGCCAGATTGCTGCGACGGCAGGACGAGCTGGGAAGGTTAGATGAAGGGATGCTCCAGATGAGTCATGTGATCCGGACAAGTATTACCGCGCTCGAAAATGAAAAGCTTCGCCTGGAAGAAGTGGTTCAGCGTTTGAGAGAGCTGGAGCAGCAGCAAAAGGCTTTTATCGGCAATATCAGCCACGAACTGAAGACTCCGTTGACCTCTATTCAGGCTTATGCTGATTTGCTGGATATGTATGGGGATGATCCCGAATTGCTGCGGGAAGCGAGAGAAAGTATCGCTAAGGAAACCAAACGGTTGTATGAGCTTGTCGAGGATTCGCTAAGACTAGCTGTGCTGGACAAATACGATTTTGAATTACATACGGAGGAAGTTGACCTGCATTTGCTGCTCGAAGACGCTGGTAGTCGAATCCGCGGGAAGGCTGCGGCACGTGGACTGAATTTTTCGATGGATACCCTTCCTGCTAAGGTGTGTGGAGACCCTAAGCATCTGATACATATTGTACTGAATTTACTGGATAATGCAGTGAAATACAATCGGGACGAAGGCTGGGTTACGTTATCCAATCGAGTGGAAAAGGACACCGTGACCGTGTATGTACGCAATTCCGGTCCATGGATTCCGCGGGACAAATGGGACATGATTTTTGAGCCGTTTGCGACCTTAAGCCATGATCGTTCTCGTCAGGACAGTGGCACGGGACTGGGTTTGCCTCTGGCACGCAGACTGGCGGAGCGCATGGGTGGAGAGTTGCGGCTTACAGCTTCGGAGGATAGTGAGTTGGAAAAGGGCAATGGTCATTCAGGTGCAATTGGCAATGAATTTTCGCTCAGGCTACCCCTATTGGTTCACGAGGGCTTCGAGTAATTAAGTCGCTCTACGTCTTTAGGGCTGGGAATGGTGTCTTATTTACAACTTGGAAACAATTCGATGTATTCATGAGATGTTCAGGTATTAAGCTGGGGGTAACGATAACAAGGAGGCCGTTATACATGATGAAGAAAAAACTAGACAGCTATGGACAAAAGAACGGCCTTCCCCGGCTCGAACATCCCTATGCATGCTTTTTCAGACACAAAGTCACAGGGTTGCTCATGACTGGCTTGATCGCTGTAGGGTTGCTCAGTGGCTGCAGCATTAAAAGCGCAGGAGAGACCCATCCATCATCTGGTATGAAACCGGGGCAAAAGCTTACTGTAATTGACATGGATGCAGCTCGGCAGCAAGTATCGGACGAGCTGGTGGTACAGTCCATTGACAGGCTGGGGGATGTCTACGCGAGGTCATGGCTGAGTAATGAAGAGTTGATTGTAGAGCGTCGAAATCAGTTATGGATTCATGATGTAAAGACCAACCAGGAGCGAGTTTTAACACCAGGTCGTAACACTCTACAGTTACTTGCTGTGGTATCACCAGATCAGCGGCATGTCTTTTTTACGGAGGGCAGCGCCAGCAGCAAGTATGATATTCAGGGCTATATTTTAGAGCTAAGCAGCGGTAAGGTTACATCGGTTGGCCAACTGGACATGACTAACGAGGTAAGCTGGGGTGATGAGAATCATCTCATTACAGGTACACCAGACGGTAAGATACATCTGATTGGTCTGGACGGCAAAGCAGAACAATTAAGTTTTCAAGATCCGAATCTCTCAGAATTAATCGCTCATGTCGAAAAAGTGGGTAACGCCATATTTTATACAGGCCATGATAAACAAGGGTATCCGGTGCTGAATCGGTTCACTCTCAATCATCCTCAGGTTGTGACTGTTGCAGAGGGAGTCATGTCCTTTGCCGTGTCGCCTGATGGTAAATCTATTGCCATTGAAAAGCGGAAATGGAATACATCCGAACCAGCCCGTATGATCATTTTGGACGAACAAGGCAAAGAGAAAGGAAGCGTTGGTCAAGGGACTTTAATGAGTCGTGGAAGCTGGTCCAGTGACGGGACCAAGCTTGCTTTTTCCATTTATGATGAGGATCAGCAAGGAATGAGAGGGCTCTATGTATTTGACCAGTCCACAGGTAAAACCACTCCCGTTACGACTGATATCCAATCCTATGACAGCCCGACGGTATGGAGCCCTTCCGCCCGTTTTTTATCCATGTACCAGAATATTTCGGAAGGTGGAAAACAACTGAATCAGAGCTATATCGTCGAATTTAAGGAAAAATAGTAAAAAAAGGCGCATTTCTTTCTTCGGAATGCCCCTTTTTTTAATTACGCTGACTATTCGATTGCGTATTACTATACAAACTTGCGATGATGCTTTTTCCCATCATATGAAAATAAGGCGAGCTTCCCCTCAATCATCGTTTCCAAATGAACGGCTCGCCCCCATAGTTGGTATACATATGGAAGCGTGCGCTCCATATATTTTAAATCCAGTTCAATGCCTTCATACTGGTGCTTAAGCTTTAACTCACCCGTATGCAGATAGTCTCCGTCCTCAACGACGATGTAAGGGGAGCCTCCATTTACGCGTGAAAACACAAGCTGATCCCGTATGTTTTCCCAGGATTTATCGGTAATTTTCCAGTCCGGTCCCCGTTTCTCAAACACGTACAGATCCAAATCCTCCGTTAGTTGCTTGGTCATGTAATTGCGTATAAAAGAGGTATCCGAATCAAACTCTCGCACCTCGAATATTTTAGCCCGGCCCTCGCCCGGTTTACGTCCTTGGCGCTCTTGCTCCTCGCGGGTCGGATTATCCCATCGCTTTTCAATATCTTCAAATATTTTCAGTCCCAAATAATACGGATTCAAGCTTTGCTTGGAAGGCTGTACAACAGAAGCGTTCAGCATGGCAAATTCAACGGTTTCATCCCCAGTCAAATCCAGTTCTCTGACAATCCGTTGATGCCAATAAGAGGCCCAGCCTTCATTCATGATTTTGGTCTCCATTTGGGGCCAGAAATATAACATTTCATCCCGCAGCATCGTCATGATGTCCCGCTGCCAATCCTCCAGTACTTCGGAGAATTCCTGAATAAACCAGACGATATCTTTTTCAGGTTCTGGTGGGAACTGGCGTACCTTAATACCCTCGGTCTCAGCCGAATCATGCTGCTTTACTGTGTCCAGTGACCACAGATCATCGTAAGGTCCGGTTGGATGCTGGTGTTTTTTGGGTTCTTTTTGCTCCATGATTTTGAGTTCCATGTATCGTTGTTTATCCAGATGCCTTGGTTTGATGAGCTGTGGGTCTACATGTTCTTGTATCGCCAGTACAGAGTCAATGAAGGATTCCACGGCCTTTGAGCCGTACTCCATTTCATAGCTGCTGATCCGTTCTGCGGTGGCAGACATACTCTCTACCATATTGCGGTTGGAGGCCGAGAAGCGGGCGTTATGTTTGAAAAAATCGCAGTGTGCCAGTACATGGGCGACAATCAGTTTATTTTGCACCAAAGAATTTCCATCTAGCAGGAAAGCGTAGCAGGGATTGGAGTTAATGACCAACTCATAAATTTTACTCAATCCAAAATCGTATTGCATTTTCATCTTGTGAAATGTTTTGTCAAAACATAATCAAAATGAAAAAATCCACTCTATGTGGTGTCGGCCATCTTTTTCTAAGACAACATGTTTAATTAGCTTTCTTATCGCTGTTTTTTGTTCTTCCTCAGTGAAATAGTCCCAAGCACTCCCGATATCCGAAATTACTGCACGTACTGTCTTTTCGTCGGCTGTCGGTAGTTTATTGTCTGTTAACTCATCAATGTCATTTTCGAGTAATTCTCTTTTTTCCTCTAGTTTTCGGATTCTATCACTTACTGAAGATGCCTTTAAATCACCTGATTCAATTGCATCATAAAGGTTTTCTAGGTTCGTGTTTACCTTTTTTAGTTCAGCCTGCAATTGTTCATAGCTGATTTCATCGTCAGGCATTTCTTTTTCTTCATTCATTAATTCAGTTATCTTTTCAGGGTAAGTTGCTAAAAATTTAATTTGATCCACAACAAACTGTTCAATATTTTCTCTTCTGAAATACCCTAAGTTGCATTTGCCAACCCGATCTTTAATTCTGACATGCTGCTTTTTACAGGCATAAAGTTCGTAATTATATTCTTTGTCTTTTACTTTTGTACATCTTTTTACATGTACGATATTACCTTCGCAAACACCACATTTCATAACTCCCGTAAGCAGAAAGTCCCCTTTCGGAAGTGCACCATCTTTTCGTTTCACCGCTTCGGCTCTAACTGCGTCCCATAGTTTTTGACTTATAATAGGCTCCTGTAAACCGTCAACTATTTGCCCAGCGTTTCGTAATTTCCCAATATAAACAACGCGCTCTAACATATCCCTTATAACGCTGTGATCTATCATCCTTTCATTTGTTCTGCTTGCTGCCCATTCTGCTATTTCTAGCCGTGAGTGTCCTTCGCTGTACATTTGGAATATGCGTTTAACGATTCTAGCTTCCTCCGGAACTATCTCTAATTCTTGAAGTTCTTTGTTCCACTTGTAACCAAATGGGACACGTCCACCGTACCATCTTCCAGTATTCACCCTTTGTCGTCTTCCCATCGTAGTTCGTTCTACAATCATATCGCGGTCTAGCTGGGCAAACACTGCCAAGACGCCGATCATCGCTTTGCCGAATGGCGTAGAAGTGTCAAAAAGTTCAGTCGTGCTTGTAAAAGAGACATTGTTTTTTTCGAATATATCCTCAATGATAGTCATTACATCTTTTTGCTTTCTACTCAATCGATCCAATTTCCTTACGATGACAGCGCTTATTTTCCCTTCTTGTATATGTCGCACCATCCGCCTAAACGCCGGTCTCTCCATATTTGTTCCTGTATAGCCGTCGTCTATATATAGTTTAAAATGATCCAGCCCTTGTGATACACAATAAGCAGTTAGCTTTTCCTTTTGGGCATCAATTGAGTATCCTTGTTCAGCCTGCTCATCTGTAGAAACCCTTATGTAAATAGCAGCGTGTTTCAACGCAATCTCTCCTTACATATCAATAACAATTTTTTTTAATTTCCCCAGTATTTTAATCGTGTCTTGATTTTCTTCTGTCCTAAAAATGGGACCATACTTGTCGGGATTTTCTGATTGAAGTACCATTATGCCGTCAGTTTTAAATACTCTTTTCAAGTAAACCTTTTCATTAATGAGAACTGCTGCGATTTCGCCTTCTTCAACGTCCTCTTGTTTTCTTATGAGCAACAAATCGCCATTATGTATACGTGCATTTATCATGCTGTCACCTTCAGCTCTGACATAGAAGAATTCTCCGCCTTTAACCCATGCTCTTGGTGTTTCTTCATATCCTTCAATATTTTCGTATGCAATTATTCCGTTTCCACAAGATACAGAACCTACGATCGGTACTTTTATCATGTCTAGCTCATTTAAATCGACACCCAAAAACGCTTCGGCCCCTTCAATTAATTGTGATACCTCAACATTTAATGCTTCAGCGATATCTGATAGACGGTCAATATCTATTTTTATTTCTCCATTTTCGTATCTTTGGATAGTTTTTTTTGTAACGCCTACTTTTTCCCCTAAAGTTTGTAAGCTGTATTTACGGATATCTCTGTATTTCTTTATGTTATCACCCACTACATAATAAAATAATTTTGACTCATTTTTGTTAGACAATCAAAAAACCGCCTTCCTCTTAATGTTGTAATTATTATATACATAAAAAGACACGTTATACAAGAAAAATTTATTTTTGTGTCTTTTTATGGTTGACCCAATCAAGAAACAAGTGTTATATTTGGTGTGTCGAAAAAAGACACAAAGGAGGTGGGCAGTATGCTGATTTCTGTAAAGGCAGCAAGAGTGGAAGCAGGTCTAAAGCAAAAAGAAGTTGCGAATATACTGGGTCTTTCTCTGACCGGATATAATCGCAAAGAAAATGGGCATGCAAAATTTTATGTTGATGAAATTATGCTTTTAAGTGAACTAACTAAAACGCCGCTAGAAAATTTTTTTGAGGTAAGGTGTCGTAAAAAGACACAATGAAATATCGTCTTAATAAGGTTGTCCACTATTACAGCAATCATACACATGGATATAGGGAGGGATGATACATGCACATAAATATGTTCCCACAAGAAACTCAAGACTTCATCCACGAGCTATGTGCCAAAGCGGTGTTGAGGGCTATAAAAAACGGGACTTTTAAAGACAACAAGCCGCAATTATCTGAAAAAGAATTTGAATCAAGTGACTCCTAAATGGAGTCATTCTATAGGACAAGCTCAGGAAGGTGGAACAGTATGACTCAATTAGTATTCATTGAAAATGGACGAGCCGTAACAGACAGTTTGACTGTTGCTCACGAATTTGGAAAAGAACACAAAAATGTTCTACGTGACATTGAAATCCAACTTCATAAGTTGGCAGAAGCTGATGAACAGGAATGGGGTGTGCTCAACTTTGAGCGTACCCAGTATAAGAACGAGCAAAACGGACAATGGTATCCCAAATTCGATATGACAGAAGATGCTTTTGCGATTGTGGCAATGTCATACACAACCCCGGAAGCAATGAAAATGAAGGTGAAGTTTCTTACTGAGTTTAAACGGATGAAGGAAATGCTACTTAATCCGCCTGTACCAGTACTTGATTCTAATGCAGCAATCGCAATTGCTTTGAGGCAGACTGCTGATGTAATGGACAAGCTTCCACAGATTGAAAGCCGTATGGATAGGATCGAAAACACTACAACGATTGACTATGGACAACAGCGAGCCCTTAAAAAAGCTGGAAGTTCAAGGGTGGTTGGGTTTCTTGGAGGCAGAAAATCAGCAGCTTACAAGCACAACGGCATTCGTTCTAGCGCATACTCTGCTTTGTGGAACGACTACCAAGAATACTTTGGCATTAACTCTTATAACAACACATTGAAGAAAGACTGCGAGCGCGGCTTGAAGTATGTAGCCAGTTGGACGCCGCCTAACAATCTAATGATCGAGATTGAAGAAACGAATGGTCAGAAGTTATTTTAATTCCCTATTAAGAAAGGAGATTGATCATGTTTGACGCACAACAACGTTTAAACGCACTTGAAAATATGTACGATACATTAGCGAATAACCCAAGTTGGGTACATCCCGACGTATCTCAGGCATCTTTTGGCTGGATGCTTAAAGAGATTTTAGATCTGCGTGTTGCATTGGGTGTCTCATGATTACTTGCGGATGCGGAGCTGAGGCAAAGTATCTGGTATACGAACATGAGGAACCACACTGCAAAGAATGCATGTTGGACGCAGTTGAATGTAAAAATCAGGTGCTTGTGAGGGTGATAGACGATGCATATGCAAGTAAGGTGCAAAGGCAGTAGTAGTTACGCGGATCTGTGCGCTTTATCCCAAGTAGGTGGACAAGCCATAGAGCATCCGAACGGAACTGTGATTTTCAAATTCAGCAGCGATGTAACATATCAGGAATATCGTCGAATTAGACGTGAGCAGAAGGAGGGGGCCAAACGTGAAAATGCCGTTAGAACAAGCTATCCGGGTTCTGGAGGAACTTCAAGCTGAAACTGAAATCCGTGGTAAATCGCTCAATAACATCGTAGAACCATTGCTAATCTTTCGGGATGGTAAATTGCAAAATGTTTTAGAGGCATTGTATGACGTGCGTAATGGTATGGAAAGCAAAAAGACTCCGGTTGCAGCCGAAGTCCAGTCAAACACTTATAAATAACAATTTACGGAAACAATATCACATTTCTAGGAGGATGTAAATATGTCCGATGAAGTCAAACTTAGTCTATTCCAAAAAATAAGTGCCGTCATGCGGGATGTAGAGTACCTTTCCAAAGACGACAAGGTAGAGTTTAACAATACCAAATATAAAGCAATTAGCGAAGAGAAAGTAACCGCCACGGTACGCGCCAGTCTCATTAAACACGGCCTTATTGTTATTCCAGTTGAACAAATCCACACAAAGGCAGGCAATCTGTCAACTGTGGATGTTAAATACAAAATCATCGACATTGATACAGGAGATTTTGAAATTATCGTTTCTTCTGGTACGGGGGCTGACACGCAAGATAAAGGCGTGGGCAAAGCTATGACCTATTCATATAAATATTTGTTCTTACGTACGTTCGCTATCCCAACAGGTGAGGACCCGGATAAGGTGAGTAGCGCTGAACTGGACGACAAGCAGCGAAAGCGCGAGGAAGAAGCTAAGAAGCCGCCAGCCGCTTTACGAGCTAAGTGGAAGATGCTGAGTGGTGGCAAGCTTGACGGTTTTGATGATTGGGTTGTTCAGCAAACAAAAAAAGGATGGAGTTATTCAGACATGGAGCAAGCCCTTTTGACCAAGATAGACGAGAAAAAAGCAGAGGAGGAA
>NZ_JCAJRU010000044.1:0-25246 GCF_059447605.1 Paenibacillus sp. N119s
TGTAATCCATAGATTGAGTAAGCCGTTTTGTCTTGTTCATGATGTCACCACACTTAATGTATCATTAGCCATTCTCGTATTATAAGATACTATGTGATGAAGTTGAAGCTAATTTTTTTAAGGGTATGAACTCGTTAGCCCAGCAGCACTTTTACCTGGTGAATAGTTCCATCTCCTGCAACCGGTAGAATATTGTTTGTTAGAGCAGTGCCATTTACGGTAACGGCAACTACACCTTTAGAGACATGTTGCGGGTTCGCAATATGAATCACATAGGTGTCGCCACGGAAGACGCGGGTGATCGTGAATTCGTCCCAAGATTTGGGGATACACGGATCAATACGCAGACCATCCCATTCCGGCTGAATACCGAGAATGGATTGAGTAATAGCCATAAAATTCCAGGCCGCAGTACCTGTTAGCCAGGAATTTTTAGCTTCGCCTTCACGAATGGCGTCCTTGCCCGCAATCATTTGAGCATACACATATGGCTCGGTACGATGAATGTCGCTGATGTCCTCCAGATAGGCGGAGCAATTTTGCTATATAGCTCGAAAGCGCGATCCCCGCGCCCTATGACAGCTTCGGCCATCATAATCCAGGGGTTATTGTGACAGAAAATCCCCGCATTTTCCTTATATCCAGGAGGATAGGAGGAGATTTCACCCAGATTTATATAGTAGCGGGAATAAGGCGGATTCTGTAGTACAATGCCGTAGGGAGTTTCCAGCCGATCACGTGTAGAGTCGAGAGCCTTCTCAGCGAGACCTTCTTCAACGCCGATTCCTGCCATTACACAGAAGCCTTGGGGCTCTATGAAAATTTGACCTTCCTCACAATCCTTGCTCCCTATTTTGTGTCCATAATGGTCGTACGCACGTAAGAACCATTCCCCATCAAACCCATGCTCTAATGTGGCTGTTCGCATACGATCCACGTGTGCTTGCGCTACGGCTGCATCTTCATTTAAACCTCTGCGCTTACAAAGCTCAATAAAATCTGGTCCAGTATATACAAATAGTCCGGCGATGAACACAGATTCGGCTATTCGACCCTCCAAATTCTGTGTTGTCTGATAGGGCTCATCTGGTGTAGCAGAGAAACAGTTGAGATTCAGACAGTCGTTCCAGTCAGCCCGGCCAATGAGTGGAAGACCATGCGGACCGAGATTGTCTACAACATGATAAAAAGAACGATTCAGATGTTCAAACAGCGAAGCGGCACGATCCATATCCCCGTCAAAGGGAACCTGTTCGTCCAGTATGCCAAAGTCTCCGGTTTCTTTGATATACGCTGAGGTACCGACAATAAGCCATAGCGGATCATCGTTAAAGCCACCGCCAACCTCGTGGTTTCCTTTCTTGGTTAACGGTTGGTACTGATGATATGCTCCGCCGTTTTCAAACTGAGTAGAAGCAATGTCGATAATCCGTTCCCTTGCCCGCTCCGGTATTTGGTGGACGAAGCCGAGTAGGTCTTGATTTGAATCCCGGAAGCCCATGCCACGTCCAATACCAGATTCAAAATACGAAGCCGAACGTGACATATTGAATGTAACCATACATTGATACGGGTTCCAGATGTTCACCATTCGGTTCAGCTTGTCGTCGTGACTTTGAAGAGTGAACTTAGACAGTAGATCATTCCAATAGCTTCGCAGTTCATTCAACGCATGTTCCACATCAGGTTCATTCGCAAATTGCGCGATCATGGCATGAGCCTGTTTTTTGTTAATAATACCGGGGGACTCCCATTTTTCTTCTTCTGGGTTTTCCACGTAACCGAGTACAAAGTTACAGCTTGTTTCTTCGCCCGGCTCCAGTGTAATCTCAATGCAATGTGATCCGATAGGGGACCAGCCGCTGGCTATTGAGTTAGATGCTTGCCCTGCGGTGATGGTTTGGGGCTGATCCAGTCCGTTGTAGAGACCCAGAAAAGCTTCACGGTCTGTATCATAGCCTGCCAGCGGACGATTCACAGAGAAAAAAGCATAGTGATTACGGCGTTCACGGTATTCTGTTTTGTGATAAATAACAGAGTCCTGTATTTCAACCTCTCCCGTATTTAAGTTACGCTGAAAATTGGTCATATCGTCATAGGCATTCCACAGGCAAAATTCGACGAATGAAAAAAGTTTGATCTTTTTAGTTTGTAATGATGTGTTCTGAAGCTTGACCTGGTGGACCTCGCCGTCGAAGGAAAGGGGCACAAAAGCTAGTTGCGTAGCCCGAATACCTCTGCGTTCACCCATAATTGTGGTATAGCCAAGTCCATGACGACATTCATATTGCTCTAGCTCCCTTTTAACCGGCATCCAGCCCGGAGTCCAATAATCTCCATCATCATAAATATAAAAATAGCGACCGCCGTTATCGACTGGAATATTGTTGTACCGGTAACGTGTTAAGCGACGTAGGCGAGCATCTCGATAGAATGCATAGCCGCCGCCTGTATTGGAAATCAGTCCAAAAAACCGTTCATTACCTAAATAATTAATCCAGGGATAAGGGGTTTGAGGGGTGGTGATAACATATTCTTGATTGGCATCATCGAAGAAACCGTACTTCATGCGCAGACTCCTCTCGAATTGAAAATAAATGACCCAACACATGATTATATTCAAACATACAGCAGTTCTTCCTTAAGAAAGACATTTCCTGCCTTATGCAAAATGTGCTTTAATTCGTTAACCTCCTTTTAGAATTTGCAAAATATTTAAAATGGGTAAATATACCTTTCCGTGTTAAGATAAAAAAGTTAGGACTATGTAAGGCAGGAGGTTGCAAAAATGGCACCCATCACATTATTTTTCATCCCGTATGCAGGCGGATCGGCATCAGTTAGCTTCAAATGGAAAAAGCTGCTGCTTCCGCATATTAAACTTGTCCCTTTGGAATTAGCGGGCCGAGGTATTCGTTCTGGTGAACCGCTAAAGGATAGTATTGAGGAGATGAGCGAGGATCTGCTGCGCCAAATCAGCCAAGAGTTAGTCCCTGGTGATCCTTATGCTATATACGGTCACAGCATGGGAACAATGATTGCATTTGAGTTGTACTACAAGTTGTTGGCTGGAGGATATGGGGAGCCGGCTCATCTATTTGTTTCGGGTGGACGGGCACCACATATCCCAAGAAATCTCCCGTGGTTACATGATCTGCCCGCAGATCAGTTTAGAACGCATTTGCGACGGTACGGCCAGCTTTCAGAAGCCATTTTTGATAATCAGGAATTGTATGACTATTTTATGCCAGTATTAAGAGCAGATTTTAAAGCTGTTGAGATGTATAAGTACATGGATAAAGCCGCGCCTTTACATTGCCCTATCACCGCTTTGACAGGACTGACCGACAATACGGTGGCCTTACAAGATGCGGAGGCCTGGGCACAACATACGGATCAGCAATTTCAAGTGTTTACCTTTGAGGGAGGACACTTTTTTATTCATGATGAAGTAGAACGAATTACAAATATCATCAATGAGTCCTTGGAGCTGAGTGCGGTGACTAGCAGAATACAAAACTAAAAAGAGGTGATTTTTAGTGACAGTAGGTGTATTGGCACATTTGTTTGGCAAGTTGCCTTATCGGGAATTGGCTGCAAAGGTAGGGGCAGCGGGCTTTACTCATGTTCAGCTCGCTCCGTGGAGAGCAATCAGTGATGTCGATTTTAATAAACCTGGCAAGTTCAATCCCGGATTGGCATTGTCTATCGCAGAGGAATTTCGTAAGCACGGAGTATCGATATCGGTACTCGGGTGCTATCTGCATTTTTTTGTACAGGATGAGGAATTGTTACGTGAAAATGTAGAACGCTTCAAAGAGCTGATCCGATATGCGGGCCTGTTAGGAGCACCCATGGTTGCAGCTGAAGTCGGACGCAATGAGGATGGCGCCCCTTATTCGGAACGAGACTGGAGAGTTGTAAAAGAAGTTGTGCGAGAATTAGCAGACGAGGCAGAGAAATGGGGAGTGTTCGTAGGATTGGAAGCTGCTAACGATCATTTGGTCGGCACAGCAGCAGAGCTGGCTACCTTTCTGGAGGAAGTACCGTCTTCACACATTGGCGTTGTGATTGATCCGGGTAATTTATTAAAAACAGAAAACTTGGCTCGACAGGATGAGATCATCCGCGAAGCTTTTCAGCTACTGGGACCTCGGATTATCGCAGCACATGCCAAAGACCGGCGTTTGTCATCATCAGGAGAGATCGAGACAGTGCCGCCGGGCTTTGGTGACATGAACTATGGTCTATATATGGAACTGCTGGAGCAGTACAAGCCAGGGGTCCATATTATTATGGAAGCTGCGCAGGAACACGAGATGGCTCAATCCAAACGCTATATCGAAGGTCACAGGCTCGCGGCTCAAAAAGCACAGCAAGTGCCAACGAAATCATAAATTCTTTCAGACCCATCAATAATTCGGCAATGATTCAGGAGACTTGGAAGCGCCTACTTTTTCAAGTCTCCGATCTTAAATCTTGTTTAGCCTTGCATTACCGCCACAATCACAATGACCCAGCTTGCCAAAAAAGCCAGTCCGCCAACTGGAGTGATGGCTCCAAGCTTTTTCACACCAGACACACTAAGAACATACAGACTGCCGGAAAACAGGAGAATGCCCACCAACATAACCCAACCTGCGGTCACAATAAGAGAAGAATGAACCAGGTTGCCTGCAAGTACTCCCAGCAGCAACAAACCCAAACCATGGGCAATTTGATATTGAATTCCTGTCTGGAATATGCTCATCATGTCTGTGGAAAGTCTTTTTTTCAACGCATGCGCCCCGAACGCTCCCAGAGCTACAGCTAAAAACATCATGATACAACCAAGCAACAGTAATACTTTCATGATTTAACGCCTCCCTTGTGAAATAGTACCGATTCCTCTCGATTTCGTCAATTTACCTTACGCAACTCTAAACATATAGAATTTTTCGACTCTCATTTGGCGACTAGTGTGGTATATTCTTGCCAGGGCCAATGTGAAGCATTTGGAGCTACGGACAGCGTGTCCTCCACCTTTATAACGGGAAAGTGAGGTGATGGCGCTGTCTTTTTGTGCTGTCGTTTTTCGGAATCAAATTTTGAGTAAGCCAAAATTGATAATGGAGAGGATGACAGCAAAGATGACCAGTAAAAAATCTGTATTCAGAAAATCTGTCTCTATAGTCATGTCAGCCATTTTGGTCCTTCCGTTAAGCTTGGGCTTATTTCAGGCCCAACCTGACCGTGCATCAGCTGCAACCCCTGAATCGACACGCTTTCTGCAAATGTATAAACAACTGAAAGACCCAGCTAGCGGTTACTTTTCAAAAGAAGGTATCCCTTATCATTCCGTTGAAACCCTGATGAGTGAGGCTCCTGACTATGGACACTTAACGACCTCGGAAGCATACAGCTACTGGATGTGGCTGGAAGTTCTCTATGGTCATTATACCGGGGATTGGGGTCATTTGGAATCGGCATGGGACAACATGGAGAAATATATCATCCCGGTCAATGAAGGTGACAGCAAGGAAGAGCAGCCTACAATGAATAACTATAACCCGAACAGCCCTGCCACTTATGCCGCAGAATATCCGCAGCCTGATCAATATCCAAGCCGTCTGAGTGGTCAATATGGCGCCGGCAAGGACCCACTGGACGCTGAACTGAAGGCAACTTATGGCAACAACCAGACCTACCTGATGCATTGGCTGCTGGATGTAGACAATTGGTATGGTTTTGGCAATTTGCTGAATCCGTCGCATACAGCGACCTATGTGAACACTTTTCAGCGTGGGGAACAGGAATCGGTCTGGGAGGCCGTACCGCATCCATCGCAGGATAATCATAAGTTTGGCAAGCCTAATGAAGGCTTTATGAGCCTGTTCACCAAGGAAAATAATGCTCCTGCACAGCAATGGCGCTACACGAATGCCACGGATGCGGACGCACGGGCGATTCAGGCGATGTACTGGGCAAAAGAACTGGGGTATGACAACCAGGTATATTTGGACAAAGCGAAAAAGATGGGAGACTTCTTGCGTTACGGCATGTACGATAAATACTTTCAAAAAGCAGGAAGCGCTTCCAATGGAAGCCCGATTGCTGGTACAGGCAAGGATGCCAGTCTGTATCTAATGGCTTGGTATACGTCTTGGGGCGGCGGACTGGGCCAAAATGGAAACTGGGCTTGGCGGATTGGTGCCAGCCATGCGCATCAGGGTTACCAGAACGTCGTTGCATCATATGCATTATCCGATAAGGACAGCGGCTTGATCCCAAATTCACCTACGGCAGGGCAGGACTGGGCGACTTCGCTCAAGCGCCAATTGGAATTTTATACTTGGCTGCAATCTGATGAGGGGGCCATTGCAGGTGGGGCAACGAATAGCTGGGATGGCGCCTACAAGGCGTATCCGTCTGGTACGAGCACCTTTTATGGCATGGCGTACACAGGGGCTCCTGTATATCAAGATCCGCCGTCCAACAACTGGTTTGGGATGCAGGCTTGGCCTGTCGAGCGGATTGCGGAGCTGTACTATATTTTAGCCAAGAAAGGTGACACTTCGTCTGAGCAGTTTAAAATGGCAAAACAAGTGACAGAAAACTGGATCGCGTGGTCTAAAAACTATGTATTTGTCAACGAACGGCCAGTAGCTGACGCACAGGGATACTATTTGGATGCACAAGGCAAGCGTATTTTGGGTGGTAAAAATCCGAAGGTAGCCACTACAGCAGCTAAAGGTGAGTTCTGGCTGCCGAGCAATCTGGAATGGAGCGGCAAGCCTGAAACCTGGAGTGGATTTGCCAAGCATAAAGGGAATGCCAATCTTCATGTAGTAACAAAGAGTCCGGGACAAGATGCAGGAGTGCTGGGCAGTTATGTAAAAGTGCTGACCTTCTTCGCTGCCGGAACAAAAGCTGAAAAAGGGGACTACACCGAGTTAGGCAAGGAAGCCAAAGATCTGTCCAAAGCCTTGCTTGATGCAGCATGGGGCTATAACGACGGCATAGGGATTACAACGAAGGAAGCACGTGAGGAATATTATCGTTATTTTACTAAAGAAGTATATATTCCGAGCGGATGGAGTGGTAAGACTGGGCAAGGCAACACGATCCCAGGCACAGATGCTACACCGTCTGATCCGTCCAAGGGCGGTAACGGTACGTACTCCAGCTATAGCGACATCCGCCCTAATATCACCAAAGATCCGCAGTGGTCCTATCTTAAAGACAAATACACGACTTCATGGAACAAACAGACCAAGAAATGGGATAAAGGTGCACCAGAATTTACGTATCACCGTTTCTGGTCCCAAGTAGATATGGCGACCGCTTATGCAGAATATGACCGTCTCATTAACGGCAATGGACCAGCTGAGCCTACAGCTCCCAAAGCTCCGGCAAATGTGAAGGCAAGTGCAGGAGATGCACATGTTACACTAACCTGGAGCAAAGCGACGGGTGCTGACAGCTATACGGTTAAACGCTCCACAACCAGTGGTGGCCCATATACAACGGTAGCAACGGTAACTGACGCCACTTACAAGGATACAGGGGTAGTGAATGAAACCACTTATTATTATGTAACAAGTGCAACAAATTCTTTGGGAACGAGTCCAGATTCTGCTGAAGTCAGTGCCAAGCCAACAGCAGCGCCCATTCCGGCAAAGGGAGAGGTGGTTGCTCAATACCGTGTGGGCGATACCAACCCGGCAGATAACCAGATTCGACCACTCTTCCGTATCGTAAACAAAGGTAAAGAGGCCATTGATCTGAAAAACGTCAAGCTGAGATACTACTTTACTGTAGACGGCGATAAAGCGCAGGAGTTCTACTGTGATTATGCGCAATTAGGCAGCGGCAACGTTCAGGGACGTTTTGTGAAACTGGATAAGGCCGTGAATGGGGCAGACTACTATCTGGAAATTTCCTTTGGGGCTGGTGCGGGAAGTCTGGCAGCAGGGGAAAACACAGGGGATATTCAGATTCGCATGAATAAGGTGGATTGGAGCAATTATAATGAAAGTGACGATTTTTCCTATGATGCAAGTAAGACTTCTTATACGGATTGGGACAAAGCACCTTTGTATATAAACGACAAACGTGTCTGGGGTCTGGAGCCATGATTGTGAACTAAATATTGAGCACGGCGGGCGGAGCGTGAGTATGCTTGAATTCACTTCCGTCCGTTTTTTTGTGATCAAATTCATGGTACACTATGATCGTTACATCATTACATATCTGACCGAGGTGACCTGAGACATGAATGACAATTTGGCACAGGCTCTGAATGAGCAAATGAACTTTGAATTTTACTCTGCTCATGTATATCTGGCGATGGCTGCTTATTGCTCCAGTGAAAGTCTGGAGGGGTTTGCAAACTTCTTCCTGGTACAAGCGGAGGAGGAACGGTTTCATGCCATGAAACTGTATAAATACATTAATGACCGTCGAGGACGCGCCACATTGGCAGCATTACCGGAGCCCAAAAATAGCTATGATTCCATGCTGGACGTTTTTGAGCATGGATACAAGCATGAGCAGCAAAACACACAAAAATTTTATCATTTGGCTGACCTGGCCCTCGATGCGCGTGAGCATGCAACGATTCATTTCCTGAAATGGTTTATTGATGAGCAAGTCGAGGAAGAAGCTCTGTTCGATAGTGTTATCCAAAAGCTTAAGCGCATTGAAAGAGACAGCAATGCCTTTTATATGCTGGACAGCGAGTTTGCCAAACGCAGCTTTGTTGCCCCTGCTGAATAACACAGCATACAGGTTGCGCATAAATGCCCAGAGACAGAAGACAGCATTCTTTGGGTCTACAAAGTAAAGAAGCCCGATTTTCGGGCTTTTTTACGTTCTTTTTAATTCATGGAGTTTCTAAGCCTCACAGGGAGATTGTTATTTTAAATGAAGGTATAGAAAAAATTAATTTGTCGCTGAATGGTGAGCATGCTACAGTTAGGTTAACTTTTATATCTTATTAAATAGATAGGATTACTTGAAAAGTCGTTTATGTACATTATTACAACACTATAGGGAGGCGGAGGACTATATGAGCGAAATCTATCGTCTGGCACGGCAAGAGGACGCAGAAAGATTGCAGTATGTAACGTATGAGGCATATGAAACAATTCGGCAGTTGGAGCTTAAATGGCCTGCCGCTCAGGCAGACGTTGCTCTCATTCAAGAAAACATTAAAAATAATGATTGCTATGTGCTGGAAGTCGATGGTGTCATCCAGGCTACGGTTAGCCATCTGAAAAATAGAGCCCTTAATTTTATAACTGATCTTCCGTTTGTGATGTGGTTTGCCGTAGACCCAGCTGCCCAGGGCAAAGGATATGGGAAAAAACTGCTGAACTGGGTAGAGCAAACGATTATTCGTGATCAGGCCGGAGCTCCTGCAGTGACACTGGCGACTGCGGAAAAACATCCCTATTTATTATCCATGTACGAGCGTTGGGGATATGAACGTATCCATGCTTTTGACCATGGAACGGGGGATGGGACCATGCATTTACTGCGTAAAGTAGTGAATCCTGAGCTTTTCTCCACGTACATCCGTGAAAAAAATGAAGCCGAGACGGCTAACCGAAATTAGACCCGATCACTGGGAACGGAAAGCTGATTCGTTTGTCTGAATGGCTTGTATGACCTTCTCTCATGGAAGCAGCCGCAGCAGCGGTGCTTTCGGGTCCATAGCGACTGAGAGAGGGTCTTTGAGTTTTGGATAAATTGACAGAGATACATAAAAAGAGTAACGTAAATTGTATGTTTAATTCATATAAATTTAATCGGAATAATGGAATGTGAAGTTGTACAAATTTGTTCATATTAAGGAGGAATTTACTTGAGCAACTCGCAATCTGGCACGACCAAACGCCGTATAACAGCCGAGGATTTATATCGACTTCACTGGGTTAGCGATCCCGCTGTTCATCCTACGAGTGGCGAAATCGCTTACGTAGAGCAGTGTATTAATAAAGAGCGGACAGATTATAACTCGGCTATTTGGCTGTTGCCATTCAAAGGTGAAGCTCCGATACCCCTTACATACGGGCCAAAAGATGAAACGCCTGTCTGGTCACCGGATGGATCACAACTTGCTTTTCTCCGTACGACAGACAACAAGCGTCAGGTATGGATTATTCCAGCACGTGGGGGGGAGGCTAGGCAACTTACACATGTAAAGAGCAACGTTCATTCATTAGCCTGGTCGCCAGACGGAGCATACATATCGTTTGTAGCTAAAACAGCCGAGAATCCGTCAGTTTCTACATCCAATGCAGAAAATCAGGAGGAACAACTTAAGGGACGAATCGTTGGTCGGACAAAAGCTAAATCCGACGGTTATGGGCTGTGGGATGATACTCGTGACCACTTGTATGTAACTGACGTGACTTCGGGCCACACGATTCAACTGACGTCAGGCGCTTATGATGTAGCGGAGCCAGTCTGGTCACCGAATGGCCAACTGATTTTATTTGTCGCTAGAATAGCGGAGCATTCCAAAGAGGATACGGATTTACGTATGGAAAATGATTTGTTTACGATAGCTCCTGCGACTTCTAATGGCAATGCGGTAGCGCCGTTTAAGCTGACCCACTCTGAGTTTCAAATCGAGAGTGCCGCTTTCTCCCCCGATGGTACAATGATTGCCTTTTATGGTCATGATCGTCATGCCAAAGACGCTACTCAGACTCGACTGTATACGGTTTCCTCGAGTGGCGGGGCGGCAGTATGTATTAGTGAGACGCTTGACGCTCACCTCGGGAATGCGGGTATGAGCGACATGCGTTCACATCTTCATGTAGGCCCACCACGCTTCAGCGCGGACGGTCAATCTCTGTATACGCTGGTGACCATTGAAGGAAATGTGCACGTATATCAGTTTGCACTTGATGGAACTTATAAAATTTTAACCCAAGGTGAACGGGAAATTTACCAATTTGTGCTTACTTCAGATGAGCAGCATATCATTGCTGCTTCGACAGATGTCGCTTTACCAGGTGATTTGTTCCGGATTGCAATTCATTCAGAAACCGAGGAACGACTGACACGAGTCAATGATTCTCTGCTTGATGAGATTGAGATCAGTGTGCCTGAGAGCTTCTGGACTGAGGTTGAGGATGGCCGGCGCGTGCAGGGGTGGGTGATGAAGCCTGCTGGTTTTAAGGAGGGGGTAACTTACCCTGCCATTTTGGAAATTCACGGCGGTCCCCATGCGATGTATTCCAATTCCTTTTTTCATGAGTTTTAGTTGCTGGCCGCACAGGGATATGCAGTCATCTACACGAATCCGGGAGGAAGCCGAGGGTACGGGCAATCTTTTACCAATGTTGTCCTTGGAGATTACGGCGGGCGTGACTACACCGATCTACTGAGCGCAGTGGACGAGGCTATACGCCAATTCCCATTCATTGATCCGGAAAGAATCGGTGTCACAGGAGGCAGTTATGGTGGCTTCATGACAAATTGGATTGTCGGACATACAGACCGTTTTCGCGCAGCTGTGACCCAGCGCTCCATATCTAACTGGCTGTCGATGTATGGGGTGAGTGACATAGGATACTCGTTTACTGAAGATGAAGTCGGCGGGAGTCCGTGGGATGATTTCGAGCTTTTGTGGAGACAATCCCCGCTGGCTTATGTACAGCAAATCAATACACCGCTGCTCATATTGCATGGAGAGCAGGATCTACGTTGCCCTATTGAGCAGGGAGAGCAGCTGTTCACGGCATTGCGCCGTTTAGGGAAGCCCACCCAGTTTGTCCGTTTCCCAGCTTCGAGTCACGAGCTTTCACGAAAAGGACACCCACAGCTTCGTGTGGAACGACTGCAACGTATTTCCGACTGGTTTGTCCAACATAAGATATAAATCTCATTCGATTTGTCGTGTTTTCGAAAAAATGTCAATTCCTAATCCTAGGACTTGGCATTTTTTAATGTGTCTTATACATTCTCTTAACCTCATTTAATACTGGTACTGGGTCACGATATACGGTTATCATAGATGAAGATAATATTCATTTATCGCTTTTTGCGCATATTCATATACCAAAGGAGATATACAATGGCTGAGCCTTTAAAAAATATGTACACGGAGGAATTCCTACGTCTATTCGGTGAAAAAGTACAGGCTGCGTACAGCCCGTTCGACATCGACGGATTTATCCATCAAGTGATGGATAAAAAATGGGATGAGTTGGAGCTAAAAGAGCGAATACGGCGTATTTCGTCAACATTAGGAGTGTTTTTGCCCAGTAGCTATGAAGAAGCTCTCTGTATTTTATTTGCAATAGATGAGCACTGTAGCGGGTTTCCGTACTTGTTTTTCCCCGATTTTGTAGAGGTATATGGGCAGGGAGAAGAGCATTGGGATCTGTCCATGACTGCACTGGAACGCTTTACATCAAAATCCTCTGCGGAGTTCGCCGTGAGGCCCTTTCTCCTGCGAGAACCAGAACGGATGATGCGGCAGATGACAACCTGGGCAGGACACTCCAGTGAACACGTCCGCCGTCTTGCCAGCGAAGGCTGTCGTCCACGGCTGCCATGGGGACAAGCACTGCCTGTCTTCAAACGTGATCCCGCTCCGGTATTAGCCGTATTGGAATTACTGAAAGCTGATCCATCATTGTATGTACGTAAAAGTGTGGCTAACAACTTGAACGATATTGCCAAGGATCATTCGGATCTCGTCATCGCGACGGCTCAGCGATGGAAAGGTGTACATCCTGACACCGACTGGATTGTCCGCCATGGCTGTCGGTCCCTGATTCGCAAATCCATCCCTGAAGTGATGGCCATGTTCGGCTATGCAGATGATACGGATGGAGTGCCGCTGGTTGCAGCAGTCTCTTTCACCACAGACCCTGTCGTGTTAAAAATCGGTGATCACTGTGAACTAAGCTATGTGCTTCAGCTTCGAGAAGGTGAGCCTGTACGCGTCCGTATCGAGTATGGTATCGACTTTGTAAAGGCGAGAGGACAAGTCTCGCGTAAACTGTTTTTGCTTTCTGACAAAACCGTTTCCGGAGGAACCCGTCTGACGGGAACACGAACACACCGGTTTGCAGACCTGACAACTCGTCGTCACTATGCAGGAGCGCATCGAATCGTGCTGCTCGTAAACGGGCAGGAAGCGGCTTCTACAATAGTAGACATTGAGTTGTAGATTGCGATAGTAGTAATAGAAGGAGCCTATATTCAGGCTCTTTCTTTTTGTCATTTGCTTTACAATTTTTATTTTTTTCCAAAAAAATTGATTCTGGTATTAGAACCTGGTACTAAGACGTGTTATACTACATGAAGAAAGTTGTTCTCATCTTATGTATAAAGGGGAAGGTATAACTTGACAGAACAGCAACAATGGCTTGCGCCTGAATATTACAATATGACTTCGGAAATGGAACACCATGAGGCTGATAAGACAGCGCTCAAGTGGTTAAGTGAGACAGGGGAATACGAAGAAATCACCTACGGAGAGCTGTTGAAAAAGGCAAATCGGCTAGCTGGAGGACTTGCAAGTCTGGGATTTAACAAAGGTGACAGAGTTCTGGTCGTAGTACCACGGCGTATTATTGCCTATGTCATTTACCTCGCCTGCTTGAAGCTGGGGCTTGCGGTCATTCCATCTTCAGAAATGCTGCGGGCCAAGGATATTGTATATCGGCTTCGCCATTCGGAAGCGCGCGCAGTCATCGCCTGGACCGACGTAACAAGTGAAGTAGACAAAATCAGCGATGATTTGCCTGCTTTGGATTATCGCATTGTAGTCCCTGGGGACCGCACAGTAGGTGCGCAAGGCTGGCTCGTGCTGGATGAGCTGATGGAGGGACAGGAAGATATTTTTGAAGCTGTGAAGACACACCGTGATGACATGGCCATTCTGGCCTATACTTCGGGCACCACAGGCAATCCTAAAGGTGTTGTACACAGCCATGGCTGGGGATATGCCCATCTGCGGATAACATCACCATGGTTAGATATTCAGGCTTCAGACATCGTATGGGCTACAGCCGCACCTGGCTGGCAAAAATGGATTTGGAGTCCATTTTTATCGGTGCTGGGAAATGGAGCGACCGGATTCGTATATAATGGTCCGTTTCGTCCGGGGCGCTATTTGCAGTTGCTGCAGCAATATGGAGTTCAAGTGTTGTGCTGTACACCGACGGAATATCGGATTATGGCAAAAACGGCTGGTTTGGATCAATATGATCTATCCCGATTGCGAAGTGCTGTTTCTGCGGGAGAACCGCTCAATCAGGAGGTTATTAACAAGTTTCAGGAGCAATTCAACATTACGATTCGCGACGGCTACGGTCAAACAGAGAGTACATTAATTATTGGTAATCTAAGAGACGTACCTCTGCGCACAGGTTCGATGGGCAAATCCATTGCACCGGGACTTGTTGAGGTCGTAGACGAGGATGGTATTCCGCTGGCTCCAGGGCAAGTGGGCGATATTGCAGTGCGTGCTGATCTGCCGGCATTGTTTCATACGTACTATCATGATCCAGAGCGCAAATTAGCGAGTGTACATGGAGATTATTTTGTAACGGGCGACCGAGCGCGAAAGGATGAGGATGGATATTTCTGGTTTGAAGGACGCGGTGATGATATCATTATCAGTTCTGGCTATACCATTGGCCCTTTTGAAGTAGAAGAAGCGTTGATGAAGCATGATTCTGTGCAGGAATGTGCAGCGGTAGCCAGTCCGGATGAAGTCCGTGGACATGTTGTAAAAGCCTACATCGTACTCAAAGCCGGAATAGAAGGATCACCAGAGCTAGTGAAGGAACTGCAACATCATGTGAAAACATGGACGGCACCTTACAAATATCCACGAAAAATAGAGTTTATTGAAGAACTTCCTAAAACCAGCTCAGGCAAAATACGAAGAGTGGAGCTGCGTGAACTGGAGAAACAATCCGTACTGTAGTGATGAAACCATTTAATATAATCAAAACGGAACAGGAGCGTGGAAAAATGAGTACATTTGAATCATTGTTGGAGCAATATGCAGAACTGGTCGTAAGAGTAGGAGTCAACATTCAGCCTGGACAGGCGTTATTGGTAACTGCACCACTGGAAACTGTCGAGTTTACACGCCTGATTGTCAGCAAAGCCTATGAAGCAGGCGCTAAATATGTACAGGTAGAGTTTGAGGACGATTCCATTACACGCAGTCGTTTTGAGCATGGTGACGAAGCCAGCTTTGATTACTACCCTGCTTGGAAGGCAGAAATGATGGAGAAATTCGCCGAAGAGGGTGGAGCCACATTAACGATTAAAGTGCCGAACCCGGATTTATATCAAGGTATTGATCCACAAAAAGTTTCTCGTGCGACCAAAGCGGCAGCTACGGCGAGAGAAGGCTTTTCCAAATATACCCGCAATCACAAAATTAGCTGGTGTTTGATTAAAGCTCCGACGAAAGCCTGGGCCGATAAAGTGTTTGCGGATGTAGCAGAAGAAGACCGCATTCGTGTTATGTGGGATACGATTTTCCAAATGAATCGTGTAGACGGCTCTGATCCCATTCAGAATTGGCAAAATCATTTGAAAAATCTTGAACAGGTACAAGATAAGCTGAACCATAAAAAATATAAAAGCCTGCACTATCGTGCGCCCGGAACAGATTTGAGAATTGAGTTGGCTGACGGACATATTTGGCGCAGTGGTGGTGGTGAAAACGGGCGCGAAGATTATTTTGTCGCGAATATGCCGACAGAAGAAGTATTCACGATGCCTAAGCGTACAGGTGTCAATGGTCACATCACAAGTACCATGCCGCTTAATTTAAATGGGCAACTAGTCGATCGCATTACGTTTACCTTTAAGGACGGTAAGGTTACCGAATATACAGCAGAATCCGGTGAGCAGCATCTCACTCATTTGCTCGCTACAGATGAAGGAGCCAGCTACCTGGGGGAAGTTGCCTTGGTGCCGCATGATTCACCGATTTCTAATCTCAACCGCATCTTTTATAATACAGGTATCGACGAAAATGCTTCTTGCCACCTGGCTTTAGGCAGTGCGTATCCATTTAACATAGAAAATGGGACACAAATGAACCGGGAGGAACTACTCCAGAACGGTGCCAATGTCAGCCTGACTCATGTTGACTTCATGATCGGATCAGCTGAGCTGGATATTGACGGTGAACTGCAAGACGGAAGCAAAGAGGCTGTGTTCCGCAAAGGAAATTGGGCTATTTAGTTTTGCCTTTTCTTAATCTCTATTCAATCAACCCGCAAACGATCTGATTCGTTTGCGGGTTTTTTTAGCCTAATTTTCATATCTTTACTTGTTTTGTGAAATGTAAAGTGCTAGGATAAGTTCAAACAATAATTTAAACAACGTTTTAAATATGGTTTGAATTTTTGTTTGTTTTGCTTAAGTGGCCCGTTTCATTTGTCCGTTAGGATTAAACTAAATAGGAGGAGGAAAAAGATGAGTCACCCAGACAAAAAACAACAGACCAAAGAAAAAATTCTACAGTCTACGCTGGAATTTATTCAAAAGGAAGGTTTCGAGGCGGTTACAATCAGAAAAATTGCTGATCTGTCTGGCACTAATATTTCTCTAGTTAATTATTATTTTGGCTCCAAGGAAAATTTGCTCAGTGAAGCTATTGAAGTGATCCTCCACAGCTTTCAGCACACATTTTCTGTTTTGGACAATACAGCGATGCCCCCGCGAGATAGACTGAAACAATTTTTACTTAACTATTTACAGGTCATTCGCCAATATCCAGAACTTCTGTCACGAATTATTGTGATGGGCAGCACACCCTTTACATCTCAACAGGAATACGGAAGATTTTTAAACATGATGGGGTTTCCAAAGGTCCAGAACACGATCAAGGAGCTGACAGGTGAGCAACAGCCGGAGCGGTTGTTAGCCATGATGCTGCAAATATTCGGAGCCATTTTTCTGCCTGCACTGATGAGTCCGATTCTTGAATCTGGAGCAGTAGTGGAAGTGCCTACAATAGAAGAACAATTACACCTGTTATTTGAAAGATATTTTGATTAAAAATAATATCTTAGAGGTGAGTGCTATGGATTTTTTGAGAAAATATTGGCAAGATGCAGGGGGCATTATCGGTGTGTCTCTATGTATTGTTTTACTTATGAATCCAGCCATCTTCTCGGATCTATCAGGAATACTGTGGTTAAGCTTTGTGGCTATTTTATTTCACCAATTTGAAGAATACCGCTGGCCTGGATATTTTGCGGGTTTATTTAACAATGTTATGTTTAAAAGTGACACACCGGATCATTACCCCTTAAATACTCAATCAGCGATGATCATCAATGTGGCCATTGCCTATGTATTTTATCTGCTCCCCGTATGGTTCCCGCAAGTAGTCTGGCTTGGGCTCGCACCAATTTTTATGGGATTCTTCCAGGTCGTCTGGCACGGTATTGTTGTCAATCTCAAAGCAAAAACGGTATATAACCCTGGTTTGTGTACGGCACTTCTCCTGCATGTCCCTATAGGAATCTGGTATATCCATGAAATTTCAAAACGAGACATCCCTACGAGAATAGATTGGATTACAGGCACAATCTACTTTATTTTTGCTGTTTACATTTTCATCATTAAAGGGAATATATGGTTGAAGAAGACTGGCTCTCCTTACTCCTTTTCTAAACAACAGTTGGGAGTCTATGATCGGAAATAGCGTACGTTATAAAAATACAAATGCTCTTGTTTACAAGTTAGATACAAGTTGAGGTATTCTGGAAACGAGGTTCAGTTACACTTGGTTTGTACCCAAGAACAAGGAAAGAGTGATTTTATAATGAAACCTACACATCAATCTCGTAATCGTAAAAAGTTAGCTTGCAAGCTAGTCACCACCAGCGCTTTATTAGCAATAGGTTTGGCTGTAATGGCAGGATGCGGCAATAGCGGAGAAGCAAATTCAACTGCTCCATCCACAGTAAAAACAGCCACACCATCTGCCGGTAATTCAACAGATCAGAACACAGACATCCATACCAACGAGCAAGATACTCACATTAACAAGACGAGTACAGATCTCAGCAAGCCTAGTGCGGATGTGGGAAGTTCTAAGAATACTGGAAAAGAATCTGTTCAAGGTTCAACCTCGACACAGCCTAAACCTGCTAGTAGTACAGCCTCACCTGATAGTAAACACAGCTCTGCCACTGCTATAATGAGCGCAGCCAAGCAGGGAACGTTACCCAATCTGCCAAAAGGTCTTGGCTTGGGAACGAGCAGCGATCTTTTGTTCGAGCTATGGGGGAAATCCGATTCTGGTTCTACAGGTCCTATGAGAAGCTATACCAAATATCATACAGATCTCATACTGGATGGAAGTGATAAAGTCACAGAAATTACTTCTTCCGATCCACAATATAAGAAGTTGCTTATTAAACAAGTTATTAAAGAACTCGGCCAGCCCACAGAAACAATCGACACCTCTAAAGACATATCCGGCACAGCAGAAGCTAGTTATACGATCAACAACACGTCTGATCTTAGTTATTATCTAGTATTTTCCTACCAAACCAAAACGCAAAAGGTCAATTATGTTCGGTTATACTTTAACACGATGACGCCATAATGGAGTGTGCCAAAAGAGTCGTTTCCAGCATGTTTGGGGAGGCGACTTTTTTGGTCCATTGCATTTTTAGAGTTTGACATTTATACTAACTAGTGATTGATTAATCACTACCAGAAAAATGTAATAAATAAAAGGATGAGAATATATGGCTAAAGCTACATCAACATCAATAAATCGCCAAAAGGAAATCATATCTGCTGCTATTGAAGTCTTTGCGGAAATGGGTTACTACCGAGCTACAACAGCCAAAGTTGCGGAACGGGCCAATATTTCTCAGCCCTATGTTTTCCGCTTTTTTGCTACCAAGGAAGCTTTGCTTATTGAAGCGTTAAAGGTTTCATTTGATCGCATCATAGACTCTTTTCAGGGGGTCATTCATTCGGCTTCGTCTGAGCAGTTAGAGCAAGAACTGATTGCAGCCTACTCGCAAATTATGATGGAATATCGCAATGAAATACTTTTACAAATGCAGGCGCAGACGATCCGTGAGGATGTGGTTGTAGGGGTGATGCAGCAGGGGTTTCGTGAAATTCATACGACAGTCTATAATGCTTTCCGGCAGGCAGGTATTGAACAAGCCATGGAAAAAACGATGCTTTTTCTTGCCAGAGGCATGCTTTGTAATATCTCGATGTCGCTAGATCTACCAGAACTGATGAAAATAGACGATTAAATTTATGTACGTAGTAGAGTCGCACTTTTGTGCGGCTTTTTTTGTTCACTTTTATTTTGTATAAGATATGAACTAGTTAGTTTCGGGACGAAAGCGGCCAACGAAGTTGACAAAAGAAGTCAGTCTCGTTATCCTAATACCCATAGGGGTATGTGTATAAGAAAATAAAGCCCCACAAAAAAACAGGCGGAGGTTATACCATGTCTTTAACTAATCAAATCCAAGCAGATCAGATACTTGATTGCAAAGGCCTTGCTTGTCCTATGCCGATTGTAAAAACAAAAAAAGCTATGAATGAGCTACTTGCCGGACAGATTATGGAGGTTCAAGTGACTGACAAGGGTTCGCTAGCTGACTTTCAGAGCTGGGCCAAAGGCACGGGGCATAAATATTTGGGCACTCATCAAGAAGGAGATATCATGCGACATTATATACGCAAGGCAAATCCGGCTGAAGTGAAGGAGGAGCAAGCGTTTTTTTCCACGATAAGCCATGAAGAGCTACAAGCAAAAAGGTCTGCAAAGAAGAACTTCATTTTGCTGGATGTTCGTGAGCCCGCAGAATTTGCACTTAAACATATCCCCGGCTCTAAGCACATTCCTCTTGGAGAATTGGAGAGTAGACTCGCTGAACTGAACCTGGATGAAGAAATTGCAGTGATCTGTCAAGCTGGTTCACGCAGTGAAAGAGCATGTCAGTTATTAGCAGACAAAGGCGCTAAAAACGTCAAATCCGTGCTCCTAGGCATATCTGCATGGACAGGAGAAACAAAGGGGAGCAATTCAATATGAGCACAACAGCAGGAGCATATACAGAGTTTCAAGGGCAAACTCAGTCCAAAACAACGATTGTATTGTTTAGTGGGGAGCTGGATAAGGCGATTGCTGCATTCATTATTGCGAATGGGGCGGCGGCATACGATCATGAAGTAACTATTTTCTTTACATTTTGGGGGCTCAATATATTGCGTAAGGATGAACTCGTGCGTACCCATAAGGGATTGCTCGAAAAAGCCTTTGGCTGGCTCATGCCTCGTGGACCTCAAAAGCTTGCGCTTTCCAAAATGAATTTTGCAGGACTGGGGCCACAGATGATCAAGCAAGTCATGAAAAAGCATAATGCGCTCTCCCTTCCGGAGCTTATAGAGCTGGCCCGAGAGCAGGGGATCAAGCTCGTCGCCTGTACTATGACCATGGATCTGCTAGGACTACAACAAGAAGAACTAATAGACGGAGTGGAATATGCTGGCGTAGCTGCCTACTTGGGAGATGCGTCGCAGGGAAAGGTGAATCTATTTATTTAGGGTATTCTATTTATTTTTTTGGTTTATAATATACCTATACGTGTATATGGTAAGTCAAAAAAAGGAGTGCATTGCTTTATGGATTACAATTACAGTGATGAACTAAAAACCCGCCTGAGAAGGATTGAGGGACAGGTGCGTGGGGTGCTTCGCTTAATGGATGAGGGAAAATCATGCAAAGATGTAGTCAGCCAGCTATCAGCTGTGCGCAATGCATCAGATAAGGCAATCGCCCAAATTGTAGCGGAAAATCTGCAACGTTGTATATTGGAAGAGCAAGAAGCTGGAGGAGATACCGATAAGCTGGTTCAAGAAGCGATTCAGCTGCTAGTTAAAAGTAGATAATCGTGTAATGTAGTTGAAAATAACATCTTGCGCAATTAATGATGTTGACAAATGAGTTCCGTTGTAAATATAATATTTACAACGGAAGGTGATATTAATGCAAATTAGCAGCCGATTTTCAATTGCAGTTCATATGCTGTCCCTTATACATGTACGTGCTGATTATCTGACTTCTGAGCAAATTGCCCATAGCGTGAATACAAACCCGGTGATTATACGGCAAATTACCCGACTACTTAAAAAATCTGGATTAATGGACGTGCGCAGAGGGACTGGTGGTTCGTATCTATTAAAAGACCCGGTGGCAATTTCTTTATATGACGTGTATAAAGCAGTAGAGGTAGTAGAGGATGATCAACTGTTTAATACCCATGCCAATCCCAATCCGAATTGTTGGGTTGGAGCC
Source organism: Paenibacillus sp. N119s (assembly GCF_059447605.1). Lineage (NCBI taxonomy): Bacteria > Bacillati > Bacillota > Bacilli > Caryophanales > Paenibacillaceae > Paenibacillus > Paenibacillus sp. N119s. The sequence goes on from NZ_JCAJRU010000044.1 coordinate 21,329, forward strand.
AATATTAATCAGGTACTGGAGCTTATATTAATGAAGGCTCAAAATGCCATGGAAAGTATATTGCGAAATGTTTCAATACAAGAAATTATAGAACTTATTATCCAAAAAAATAATGCTTCTTAAATATAGGAAGCATTATTTTTTTAAGATTGATGTAATAATTATTATTACATCAATACTCTAAATCTATATTTTTTTTGAATTGGTTGTAAGTAACTTTATTACATTAATTCTGTTATAACTTTTTATAAATAAATGCTAAAGAATATGACAGGAGGTGAGAAAAATGTGACTTTAAAATGATGCAACATAAAACTATGTCTCTAAAAAAGTATTTTAATGGGAGGATTTGGACCGTGATGATGAATAGAACAGTTGAAGAAGAAATCCAGGAGCTACATTGGGAAGAGGATGTGAACTCTTACATACAATTGATTCCAAACATAGAGTTCTCTAATGTGGAGGGTAATTCCTTAAAATTAAATCTGTTAGTATACAGAGACCCTATGGACGCGTTATTCAACAGAGTGGGAAATCAGGAGAAATACCCCTTGATTATTTATTTACAGGGTTGTGGGTGGGGGTGGTCCAAACAGAATACCTTTGCTTTTGTGCCACAGCTGTCCGAATTTTCCAAAATGGGATATGTTGTTGCAAGTGTGGAGTATAGAACCAGCGACAACGCTATATTCCCAGCTCAAATTCAAGATGTAAAAGCTGCTATACGCTTCCTGAAGGCTAATGCGTCTTTATATAATATCAATCCGGAAAGAGTAGGCGTGTGGGGAGATTCATCTGGTGCTCATCTAGCATTGCTGGCGGGGTTAACAGAAGGAAATGAGGAGTTAGCAGGAGACAGGGAATATCCGAATGAGTCGAGTACTATTCAAGCGGTTGTAGATTGGTTTGGTCCAACGGACTTACTGACTATGAGTCAGTATCCATCCATTTTTGATCACGATTCACCACATTCTCCAGAGTCCAAGCTAGTGGGAGGAGCTATTCAGGAGAATAAAGATAAAGCAAGAATAGCTAGTCCTATGCAATATATTCGTCCAGAAGCACCACCAACTTTAATTATGCATGGAGATCGGGATGACGTGGTTCCCTTTGAACAAAGCATGGAGTTTTACAAAGCACTTAAGCAAGCAGGTAATGATGTCATTCTGTACAAAATTAAGGGAGCTGGACATATTGCCTTTACCCAGCCCCATATATTAGACCTGGTTAAAAAGTTTTTTGATCAACATCTGAAAGACTAATTCTATAATACCGTGATTAAAAAAGTTCGCTGCCTCTAGTTGGTGGCGGGCTTTTTTTCTGACAACTTTAGGAATGATATATGCCTCTGTTTATACAGAAGTAGACAGGTGTAAATAACCCATAAAAATATAATTTTTTTCGGAGGGCATAGGTATGGAGGTATTTGTCACGATTGGGGTCAAATTGATCATCAGCTTTTTTGGATTATGGATCATTACTTTTATTACGGGTCGGAAAACACTCAGTCAGTTAACACCACTCGATTTTCTGACATCATTGGTATTAAGCGAAATTGTGGGAAATACGTTATATGACGATGAGGTGACCATTTGGCAACTTTTGTTTGCTTTAGCGTTATGGTGCGCACTGGCCTATTTTTTCGAAAAGGCGACGACCCATTTTGTGAAATTTGGATATATGGCCGAAGGTCGAACAGTGCTGCTTGTGGACAAGGGCCAGGTTAATCAAGAAATGCTGGAGAAATATGATATAGAATTTACACAGCTACTCTCCATGCTACGTCAGCAAAATATTTTTTCTCTGCGTGAGGTCTGGTACGCCACGTTAGAGACGAACGGCTCATTATCAGTCATGCGTAAACCCGAATACGAGCCACCCGCCGCTCAGGATATGGGAATAGAAGCACAGCCTGACCTTTTTTCGGTTACTGTCATTGATAAGGGAAGATTGCTGGATGAATCTATGCGTGGAAAAACGATAGATGTAGAACTGATAAAAGCAAAGGCGCAAGAGCAGGGATATGATAGCATCGACGAGATAGCCTATGCAGAGCTTAGTGAGGATGGAACGCTCCATGTAGTGCCGATGAAAGAGAATACACACCAAAAAAGAGGCGGAGCTATATAAAGAAATGATCATCTCCTTATATTTTGTCCGAATTTCGCAAATTAACCACCACAGGTCCAAGGGAGTGTGATTTATAGAATATTTGAGCCCCGGATTGAGGAGACTACCTCTATGGGTTTGGATTTTTTTCAGAAAGTGGTGATTAGGTTTGAATTTCTCGGATGAACGGCTCATCTGTCTTGGATTTGAAGATAAACTGGGATATTTCGCCAAGTCTGCTGCTCCTCCTATATATGAGACTGCTCCATTTTTCTTTGATACCTACGAAGATTATGCTGAAGCAGCTAATCATGAAAAGGAGCATTATGTCTATTCGAGAGGAACTAATCCTACCGTTCGGATTGCAGAACAAATGATTGCCGCGTTAGAAGGTGGGGAGGACTGCAAGTGCTTTGCCTCCGGAATGGCTGCTGTCAGTGCCGCTCTAATGTGTAGCTTATCCGCTGGGGATCATCTGATTCTGGTCGGACATATATATGAAACTTCCGTCAGCTTAGCCAAATATTTAACGAAGTTTGATATAAACTATACGATTGTGCATTCGACTTCTACGGAAGCAGTTGCTAATGCCATCCAACCGAAGACCCGTGCTATTCTTATGGAGTCTCCTACTTCATTTACATTTGATGTGGTAAATATTCAGGAAGTAGCATCGCTCTCCAAAGCGAAGGGTATTCGCACAATCATCGATAATTCATGGGCTACACCCCTTTTCCAAAAACCATTAGAATGGGGAGTTGATATTGTCGTACATTCCGCATCTAAGTACTTAGGAGGCCATAATGATTTAATTGCAGGGGCAGTAATCGCTTCTAAGGAGATAATAAAGCGTATGTATGCTGAAGAATATGAGTTGATTGGCGGCTCGTTAGCCCCTTTTGAAGCCTGGCTACTCATTCGGGGACTAAGAACACTCCCGCTCCGTATGGAAGCTCATCAAAGGAATGCTCTGCAGGTTGCCCGTTTTTTATCAGATCATTCGGCCATTTCCAAAGTGAATCATCCTGGACTTCCTTCTCACCCACAGCATGAGCTGGCATGTAGACAGCTTAAAGGATTTGCCGGATTATTCAGTTTTGAATTAAAAGATTCGGGTTATGAGGATATATGCAGAGTGATTAATAAACTGCGGCTGATTCGGATCGGTGTATCGTGGGGGGCTATGGAGAGCCAGATAATCTCACCGAACTACGGATTCAATAAGCAGAGTTTAAAAAAACAGCACATGCCCGAATCGCTAATCCGCTTGGCTGTGGGGCATGAGCCTGCTGGACTTTTGATAGAGGATCTAGCTACTGCTTTAAGCTAAGCGAACATTTCAGGATTTTATCTAAAAAAGCAAAAGAAACAGCATTATCTAAAGAGCTACTGCTTTTATGAGTTATGACGTTTATACCCTAACTTTGCACTATAATATAGAAGATAAGCGCGAGTTTTGGTTGTTATAGATAAATCATCATGTGTAGACGTGGTTTAATAGAAACTACACCGTGTAGAAGCAGAGTTGAAAAAGAAAATATTAACTGGTATATATTACAACTTGCCTGATAGGTACACACGTGATAAATTATATATCCAGCCAGTTAAACGGCTGTTGAATTGATCTTTGAAAACTGAACAACGAGTGAGTAAATTGATTTTGTTCGCAAAATCAAACATGAGATATTTTATCTCGTCAGTTTCAAAATGAGCTAATCGCTCTTTCAATAAACCAACTTCGGTTGGTCTTTAATGGAGAGTTTGATCCTGGCTCAGGACGAACGCTGGCGGCGTGCCTAATACATGCAA
>NZ_JCAJRU010000045.1:0-25243 GCF_059447605.1 Paenibacillus sp. N119s
CTGTAGTTCCTAATGAACCTGAATATAGTCGCTTTGCCAACACTTCCTACGACCTACTTAAGCTGCTGCTCAACAGGACTGTGATTTACATTCACATCAGCAATAGAGCCAGTCACTGTATAGGTGAAAAATACGCTCGCTCTGCCACCTTTTCCATCTTCTGCCGTCACAAACACCTGTGTGCTTCCTGCTGATTTGGGCTTTAACATAAGCTGTTGACTTGTTATTTCTACTTCTGCTACGTATACATCTGAAGTAACCGCATGATACGATAACTCCTCCTGATCGGCAGCCAAAAATACATCTTGTAAATCCACTAGTGTGTCGCCAGAACCTACACTGCCATATTGATCGGAAGGAACTGTGGCTGTGACAGGTACATGCTTAGGTATTGGTATTGGTGTAAGATTCGTTGCAGAATTACCATTGCCGCCAGAATCGGTAAAAGATACTATATTCGCTTTAGTCACAATTACTGACGTTTCCCCTTTCGTTTCCGCATGAACAAAGTTGTAGTCCCCATACTATACTTGCCAGCAGCGTCACGATTAGCGCTTTCTGCAATCTTTATTTGTTGCTTGCTCATCAGTTTCCCCGTAAAACGGTTCATTCTTTGGTTAGTGAAAAGATCTTATCATCCGCTTCTGAACCGATTCTGAACAATATTAAATTTTATTTATTCACATTTGAAACTTGATAATGAAAAAAAGAGCACTTAGCCGGTTGGGGCAGAGCACTCTGGAAAGTTGGAATACTTATGTATAAAAAACGGGTTAACGAAAAGATCCAGAGAACCTGAAAAGCCCCCTGGAAGCAATGTGATTATTCGAACGGATACCGAAGTCCCCACTGTGAACGAATCTGATCCATCAATTTCATAATTCCTAATGATTCATCCAAAGAGATCGTAGAACTTTCGAGCAAACCTTCGTTCAAGCAGCGCCCGACTTCTTCTGCTTCAAAAGCATAGCCTGTAGAGGAGCGATCATCCTGAAAGCTTTGTGCCTCTTCACCGTCCACAACTAAAGTAGCCGATGTACTATTCAGGAATGATGGAATGTGGATATAGCCCTTGGTCCCATGGATATATGCCTCATTCGTCAGTCCGAGACGAACTGCTCCGTTAAGCATAGCCGTGCGACCTTTTCCGTAATCCAGCATGATCGAAAATGTCTCATCAACGCCCGTTTCCCCGATATGAGCAGTACTCCATACACGTTCTGGTTTAGGGCCAAACACCATCGAAGCAAAAGAAACGGGGTAAATTCCTGCATCTAATAATGCCCCTCCGCCCAGTTCAGGATTCAATAATCTTCCCTCTGGGTTCCAATCTACGCGAAAACCGAATTCCGCCTTCACCAACTTCACTTCACCAATACGTCCCGCATGTATCCACTCCTGCACTTGGCGAATCGAGGGCAAAAAACGCGTCCACATGGCTTCCATTAAAAATAGCTTATGGTCACGCGCGTAGCTGATTAGTTCCTCCAACTCTTTGCTGTTGACTGTGAAGGGTTTCTCACACAAGACGGCTTTGCCCGCTCGAAGAGCCGCTAGAACATTTTCTTTATGAAAAGGATGAGGGGTTCCAATGTAAATCGCATCGACTTCGGAATCCTGCACTAATTCCTCATAGCTACCATATGCCTGTGCCATTTGATGCTTGGCTGCAAATTCGGTAGCGCTTTCAATATTGCGTGATCCAACTGCGTATCCTTCCCCATTCGTAACGTGCTGCAAATCCGTAACAAACTGATCCGAGATCCATCCCGTACCGACAATTCCCCATTTAATCTTTTTGCTCATACTCTTCTCCCTCCCAGTTGTACATTCAACGTAGACTTACACGATCTTCTTCATTCTAGCAAACACCTACCCTAAACAAAAGAAATTCCTGTTCGGCAACAGTTTGTATTGCGGCTCGGCAGGAAGGCGGCGAGGCGAACACAAAGTCAATTTTAGCAGGAATTCCTTCAGGATCGTCTTGACTAGGCTATTTATTGAATAGTATATTTGTAAAACTTTTTATCCACTTTCATAACTGGAAAGCCAATTGGCAATTCATCAAGAGCTATACTAACAAATCTATTCTTCTCATAAAATCGATGAGCGGCTACGAATTGCGGTGTAGTCCCAAGGTAGATTCCTTCAACAGACCGTTCCTTGGCCCATTCTATGGCATACTGTAGTAATTGATTCGAAACATTCAAGGCTTTGCCTCTATAGTTTTGTTTTACAAACATCTTTCTGAGCGCCGTCTTATGGTTTCCGATATCTAGCAAGGCAACCGTCCCTACTACTTCGTCTTCGCTAAGAGCCACCCAGAAGTTGCCGTTACCATGTTGATAGAAGTTTTCAATATCGAGCAGATCAGGCTGATCTTCCTTGGTTATGGCGATATTATATTCGTTTTGTTGAATATGTAAAATTAAATCGACAACTTGCGCTTGATACTCAGTTGCGTACTCTTTTAAAAGGATGCTATTTATCATTGCTGTATTCTCCTATTATCGTCAATTGTGATGCCATAAGCTTTTCATTAAAATATAGAGATAACTCTCTACGCATATCTCCTTATTCGTGGCCATTCGTACGTGATATTGAATAACTCAACCTCCGCAGCTAAACTGAGCTTCCGTCTATACAGTCGATGATTGGAAACCTTGTCTAGGTGCGAACGTTGAGTTAATTATAAACTTCTCTATACCGGAATTTCTATTTTACGCTTGAAGCTGTTCAAGAATTTGTGGGTCCTTGATCTTCTGATCCTCAGCCAACAACGTGATTTTGGATAAAATCTCGGCTGTTCTTGGATCTTCATCCAGGAACGGCAGGAAGATGCGTCCACGATGCTGCGAATGCACCGGAATAATATGCAGTGCTCCCTTCGCTTGCTTGTAGACACCCCCGCTTCCGAGGTGGACCGCATACTCACCAAGACTCCCGTCTATACGTGCATAATTCCCATCTAAGCGTACATTGCTGATTTTTAGCAGACGAAGCGATTCCTGCACAATGACCCTACGCATCTCAATCGTCGTCAGACTGGCCTCTGGATCAACGCCGCCTACATGAGCAACACTGACGACCAGATCGACGTCCCGCATAACTTCAGAGAACAGAACAGGTGGAACTTCCTCCAAAGGCACGCTCTTATAGGTTGTCCGATCAAAAAACTGCACCGTCTCCAGTGTAGGAGCTTCAGTATCCGCTGGTGAGAACCAGTCAGCCATGGCATACAGGTTCGCAATCAGATTTTCGGCATAGTACACCTTCTGGAGTCCATCTTCATAACTGACCGTCCATTGGCGACCTTTTAGTAAGGATACCGTTTTATTCGGCTGCACCTGGTGTCCCGCATACCGACGGGAAACTGTCGCGTTGGCACGTTCATCAGCATTTAGCAGATACAGCTCACGGAATACCTGTTTAAATGGCTGGCGTATCTGACGGTCAAATAGGTCCTTCTGGAATTCACTCCAACGACCACTTTCGTACAAATGAAGTGGATGTGCGATAATCAGCTTATCTTCTTCTTTAATAGTATGCTGTTCAGCAGGAGGAGCAGTCAACGCTAATGTATCCCCGTTAAAATATCCGAGATGATCGCCAGCCTTGAAAACCAGTGTGCGCACCAGCGGAGCAAGCACAGGATTACCTAGCAGTCCTCTCAATTCCTTTACCATAAAGGTGGTACCAGACTCCATAGAGCGCTCCAACTCTTTGCGAGCTCTGCGATATTGATCTACCAGATCAACTTTAAGCTCTTTCAAGGATGTAACATACTCATCTTTCTTGAAACGAGCCGGAATGGATTTCAGCGTCTTCCCTTTGCTGACAATTTCAATATCTGCCGCTCCTTCATCATCAATGACGAGTTGTATCGTTGTAGTCTCATCCAAGGCATGGGGCTCAAAATAAGACCGGAGGTCATCCAGCTTGCGAGCTTCCATATCCCAGACGAGACGAGTTACGTCATCATAACCTGCGTTACGTGCCAAATTTCCAAGTGCAATTCGTGAAACCAGTGCCTCACTGGCCTTACGTTGTGCCCCGAATTTCTTGCTTTGTTCCAGAAACCTCTGAATAAAATCATAACGTTGACGGACATCTGGTTCAGGCGGATTTGCCAGTGGAATCAGACTGTAGGTCAACAAATGGTCTTTATTTCGCTTGTCTTCCACTGACTTTTCCATTTCACTTCGTTTCAGCTTACCCAGCGTTGCATCCGCAAACAATTGGGAGCGACGATGGTTGGCTCCAGCCGAAATATACTTGGCACAATCGTACAGCAGATCAAATCGTTCCTCGCCCAGCGTCTCATAGGCCTCATGAAACCAGTGAATATCAAAGGCACCATCATTAAAATCCTGCGGAGCTATCGGTGAATAATGAGCTACAATCGTTTCCTTCTCAGCCGAAAAGCCTTCATTGATATGCGCATGGAAGTACCATGCCGCACTGCGAAGTCCTTCCCATCCAAGATAACCTGCTACAATCTCAATCCACTGCGGAGCATACATTGCCGCCTCCAGCAGACGTTTATCTGTAATTTTAGTGTGCTTCAGCTTTTCCTTGAGCAATGCAGCATCCTCGCCGTCACTTGGATAACATGCCTTGAGCAAGTGGCTGAACGATTCTTTTTTGGTAATACGATCACCGTAGCCATACACATAACCACGCACGAACGTTTCCTTGTCGAGCCCCCCCAAAATACGGATAAAATAATCCATGCCTTCAATCCGACTCAAACCCATCACCTTTGGCGTAGCCTCGGTAGGCAAATCGCCTCGAACCAATTCAATCTCCAGCAGTCGATCAATAACTGTACGACGTATCTCCAAAAACTCTGGCTTGCTGGAAACCCATGTATTACGAGCATTAGTTAAGGTGCTCATATGACTTCTGCTATCACTACTGGCCAGCAGTTCACGATACACTTCACCTACACCGATCAGCCCTTTTTCATAGGCTTTGAAGTAATCCTCCAGATTCAGCGGAGAATAAAAACGATTTTCCATTCCTGGCCATTCTGCGTAGTTCACAAAAGTATGGAAAAAGCGCCTAAAGGTCTCACTATCATGAATTCGTCCCTTCTCCAATGCCACCCACGGACTAGACAATAGATGAAACATTCCAATGTCCTCTGCAGGTCTATCTTTGGGCATGCTCTGCATTAGTGAATTTAAGGCAAGGTCGATTACATCAAATGTTTCGGCTCCGGCTGTGTCCATAAAATAAGCATTAATTAATGTGCTTACCTGATCGGGATAGGTCAGCTCTGCCATCCACTTTTGAACCTCGTTAATCCGCTCTAAAGGATACATTTGCTCGGCAAAGTCTTTACGCCATCCTTCCAGCAACTTGTGCTTGCTTCGTTCTGAATAGCCAAAGTTAAATGAGAAATATCGATAATAGCGATCCAACGTTCGGTCCATAGACTCTAATCGATCATAAAAAACAAGCTCCAGCAGTTCACGCGCTTCTATGCCGCTTTCCTGCAAATAACGGTCCCATTCCTCGTAAAGAGGATATAAAGTCAGCCTGGAAGCCACTTCTTCATCGACCTGAACCATCCGTAGAGGGCGAAGGTTCGTTCCAATAAGCAATGTATCTTTGTAGCCTGAATAATACTCCGCAGTATATTCCACATCCCGATGATGATGAACCAGTTCATCCAGTCCATTCAAGAACTGCTTGAGCTTGTCCAATGGACTAATAAAAACATCGGCCATTCGGAAATCACCCAGATCAACTTTCTCTTCCAGCCAAGCTTCCTTGACATTCGGATCGTACAGGCCATAGCCGTTTGTACCTGTATAAGCATCCTCCTGTCCCAGCTTGGACAGCAGTTGCACCTCTTTGGCGGTGGGTTGCTGAATGATATCCGCCAAATCCCGCAGATTTTCATACTGCTGAGCACGATCCGGATCTGCATATATCTTCGTCAATATTTCCAGGCCACCCAATCGTTGCAACTCCGCCCTAGCACGAAGCAAGCGTTCCAAAGAGCCAGCAAGCTGCTCTTCCGCTTGTGAAAGCAACACACCGATGACACTTTGTCGCAACGAGCCTGTCTTGAGCTTTAATAAGGCTTCCATTTGCTGCATTTCTGGTTCCGACAGCGTCAGCTTACGCGCCTTGGCCACAGCGAACCCACGGATACTCATACTTTTGTCAGACAAACTGGAAAAAATAAAATCGCGCTGTACTGTATCCTCAGTGTTCTGCACAAAATGATTCAATATTTCGCCGCGCAGATTTGGGCTAATCTCTTCCTTTAAGGCTATGATTTCTCCAATCCAGGATGCGTCCATATCATAGCCAGCGAGATAGAGCATTTTTTGAATAGGTGCATCTGAGCGGTGATACAGATTTACATAATCCAGCACCTTGGAGGACTCGATAGACTCACCCTTTTTCATATGTACAAACAGGTTATGAAGTCGTTCAAAATCCTTACGCCGTTCGTCTTTGCTCTCCAACAAAGGAGTGCGCGCCACTTTAACGATTCGATTCGCGACCGTCCCGCCTTCTACCCATTCATAAAAATAATCGGTTGTATAGTTTGTGAGTATCCAATAGCGAAGCTCTGGGTCAGTTTCATCTAGATATTCTCTAGCTATCTCGAGGCGCATATCCTTGTTTTTAGTATTAGACAGTACATACTGGGCTACAATCTTCTGGTAAGCCGCCCCCTGCTCCATAAGTTGGCGAACCTGTCCATACAAGTCACGTTCCTCATGCACTGCTGTAGCCCACAAACTCATATATAGTTCGTTAGCATTTGAACTGGTCAGCCATTCCTGGCGCAGTTCACTGGAAGTCAGTGCATCATATGCCTGCTCAATCAATTGGCGAACAACCCGCTGATTGGCGGATTCCAAGCCCATGCCCGTCCATACTGCAAGCGCCCGCACCACCGAACTGTAACGAATGAAGCCTTGGTCAATGATCACCTTTAACAGATAAATGAGTGCTTCTGGAGTTCCTTCATCCATTTGCTCCACAATGCTTTGACGCAATCCCTCCTGAAGCTTGGCCGCTGCCAGCAATTCGCCAATCATGTGATAATTCTCTTCTTGATGGCTCAGCAGCATGCCTTTAATCATATTGCGCGTAAGCAACGCCGCCTGATTATCCCCATAAATAATAGCTTTTAGCGCCTCAAGCACCTGTGAATTGCCGTTGTCTAGCTCGTAAGCAATCCAATCACCAATCGTTTCCTGAATCCGGTAATCCCTGCCTGGTTCATAGTCTTTTTTCGTTAAATAATCCATTATAGAAAATCCGATACAGTCCATTCGGATCAACTGCACCATTTTTTTATAAACCCGGGAAGTATGAGCTGTAATATCCGAAGTGCGAAACGGTCTGCGCTCATACCCGGTGCTGTATGGAAATTCAGTCACATGCTCTGTTAGATGTGCGAACACATCGCCAGTCGTTTGTCCAATTAGAGCACGCAGTACCTCTGCCAGTGGCTTGAACAGCGGTTGTCCGCTTTCTGCCGCCCGTTCTTTCAGTATTCGCTGACATTCGACAAATGGCTCTTCAACCTCTTGTATGTAATGAAGCTTACCCAGTTCCACAATATACTGAGCCAACTCCTGTTGTTGTCCACCCAGTTGCGCTGCGCGCTCTTTCAGTGTGGCGAAATATTCTTGCTCATTGTTCTCCTGATGCATATTTCGTCTCCTCCTCTACCATAGGCCTCCAGCCAACATTGTGAAGCGTATAAATACAATCTCATCCTCTGCATGAAGTGACAAAGGAGCATCTAGCTCCATTGCTTCCTCATCACGTATAAAAACCCTGTATAAACCATCTTCAAAAGCCTGTATCGCCGTATTCACGGCAGCCTCAATATTAGGAACACCATCATTATATATGGAGCCGAATCCTACTTTGCCTGTCTCGCCTTGTGCCTGGATTTCCTCTCCCGTGAGGAACGGAATCAGCGCGACACTCTCCTGGTTTTCCCGTAGCTTTTGAATGTTCAGGGCAACGGTTGCAGTAATTAAATCTCGCAATGTTTCTGGGGGAGGACTTAGATCTATTTCCTGTTGTGCGAGTGCGGGCTTGCGCTTCCCTAGACCTTTTACAGTTACAAACAGCTTCATATCGTTTCCCTTCCTTGTTTATTCACACTTTTGACCCGTTGTCAGCTGAACTTCTCGATCCTCATACAAACATCATTAATAAAATAAAAGACGAATGTTTGTTCGTATAATTATTTTAATATGTTCCTTATCATTACTCCATCACCCTTTATGACCAAAATTCACAACGTTGTACCACCCTAAATCTTAAAAAACAAGACTTTGTACCCTGTTTTCGATGAATTTTATCCATATTAAGGATGAAAAAGAAAAGGACCTGCACATGGAGATGATCATCTGCTCTTCACAGACTTCACTCCATTATACAGGTCATATATCATCATAAAATAATGTTTGAATACTTATTTATTTAAAATGCTGGAACTACACTATCCTTATAATTGTCCTCAAAAAATTTGCGTACTTCCGGTCCGGTCATTCGCTTTGCCAGCTTTTGAATGGCATCGGAATCTGCATTATCCTTACGTGCTACCAAATTAATGGCAAAGTGTGTATCATCCTTTTCAGTAATCAGCGCGTCCTTCTTCGGTGTCAGACCGAGCGGTTTGGCATATGCGGGATACATGGCAGCCATGTCTACATCATCCAGTGACCGCGCCAGCATCAACAGATCCACTTCTTTAAACACAAACTTTTTCTTATTCTCAATAATATCAGCCTGTGTAGCATTATAGCCTACGCCTTCTTTAAGCTTGATCAAACCGTTTTGCTCCATCATGACCAAAGAACGTCCAGTATTGGCCGGGTCATTGGCGATAGCAATCGTCGCACCTTCGGGCAGGTCTTTAATGTTCTTGTATTTTTTGGAGTAAGCGCCATAAATGGCGTTGTAAATTGGTTTTACCGCTACCAAGTCAGACTTGTTACTTTCATTATATTGTTGCATAAACGGAGCATGCTGAAAGAAGTTCGCATCCACTTCATGGCTTGCCAATGCGTTGTTCGGTTGGATATTGTCTGACAGCACGACGACTTCCAGGTTGACTCCGTCCTTTTTGAGCAGTGGCTTCACGATATCCAGTACATCTGTCATCGGTGGAATTAGCGTAGCTACCTTCAAGGTTACTTCTTTTTGCGAAGCTGCTTCCTTAGTTGTTGTTTCTTGTGCAGCCTGCTTCTGACCGCCGCATCCGGCAACCAGTAGCATAACCACTGCAAATAGTGTAAGTAATTTCAAGTTCGTTTTCATGTTGTTTTTGAGACGCATTCGATGAAGAACCTCCAAATTAGTTGTGATTGGGAAGATGTTAATGAGTTACAGTAAAGCCGCAGCCGCTTCGCGAATGATTTGATCTTACGATCGCTGTTAAAATGGGATTCTCTCTGATTTTTAAAGTAATTTATAGGTTAGAATCCCATTTCAAAGGCGAACGCTGACGCTTCTTCAGAACAATTCTGCCCGCTCCGCTTTTGAGGCACTGTAAAGTCATTTTTCTTTCCCGTAGTGGGTGGTGCAAGTGTAGCGAAAAGTTACATTTCTGCCCTATCGCTTGTCGATCCGGCGGGAGATGGTGCTTCCGGTGAACTGGATCGTTTGTACGAAAATAATCATGACGACGATGGTGAACGCCATCAAGCCTGTTTCAAACCGCTGGTAGCCGTAGCGAATGGCAAAATCGCCTACCCCGCCGCCGCCCACAATCCCCATCACCGTGGAGTAGGAGATGAAGCTAATGGTGGACGTGGTCAAGCCTAATACCAGCCCGGAACGGGCTTCCACGTACAGAAACTTAAAAATAAGCTGGAGGGTGGATGCTCCCATAGACGTTGCGGCCTCAATCACACCCTTGGGCACCTCAAGCAGCGATTGCTCCACCAGCCTCGAATAATAGGCAATAGCTACCACTGACAAGGGTACCGTAGCAGCCATCGTGCCCAGCGCCGTGCCCACCACCAGCCGTGTAAATGGAATCATAAACACGACGAGCAGCAAGAATGGAAACGAGCGGATAACGTTGACCAGACTGTTCAGTATGGTGAAGAGCAATCGATTTTCATACTTTTGTCCTTTACCGCACAAATATAAAATCGTTCCTGCCGGAAGCCCTAACAGTACAGCTGCTGCGATCGAAATTCCCACCATGATAAACGTCTCTCCGATGGCCTTCCATATCTCTGACTGATACTGTGCAATAATGCTTAACATGTCATTCATCAGCATCACCTGCTTCCACTGTTGAACCTACCATAGGGGCAGCTACATGTTTCGTTGAAAGCAAATGCCCGTCCCGCATTTCGGATACACGGGTACAAATATTGCGAACCACGTCCATATCGTGGGTGACGATTACAATCGTAACTCCCAGTTCACGGTTAATCTCCCTTAGCACACCTAGAATATCCGCGGTCGTCTGCGGGTCAAGCGCTGAGGTCGGCTCATCACAAAGTAGCACCGCAGGACGATTCGCCAAAGCTCTGGCAATCGCCACACGTTGCTTTTGGCCTCCGCTCAGCTGTGCCGGATACTGTTCTGCCTTATCCGCTAAACCGACGAATTGCAGGCATTCGCGCACGCGTTCCGCTCGCTCTTTTTTCGCGACCCCTGCCAGCTCCAACGGCATTGCTACATTTCCACTTACCGTCCGATTGTGAACAAGATGATAATGCTGAAAAATCATCCCTATGGATCGGCGCGCCTCACGGAGACGTTTTTCCGGCATGCGAGTCAGATCTTCCCCGTTCACAACCACATTTCCCTCATCCGGCCTTTCCAATACATTCATCAACCGGAGCAACGTAGACTTGCCGGCACCGCTGGCACCTATGATACCGTGAATTTCCCCTTCCTCCACTTGAAGGGACACGGATTGAACCGCATGAAATAGGCCGCTTGAGGTGGTATAATGCTTGTTTACCTGATGCAGCTTAATCATGAAACTTGGCCTCCTGATGATCCTTTACTGCGGGAAAATGTAAAAGCCCGCCAGCCCAAGCGGGTCTGTCGAGCCGTCAATCCCATTGCATTAATATACCACAGAGCAGAAATCGGGCAAAGCCTTTTGGCAACAATTAACGTACATCCGATACGCCTATATAAGGAAAGGAGGTACCCAGTCCCCAAGCCAGCATCAGCATCACCACAAAATATAAAATAAATATGATATCTACAGTCGAATAGCCGATCGCATAATAATACGTGCGCTTCGTTTCGTTAGCAAACCCCTTAGCTTCCATGGCGATAGCAATGCGCTGCGCACGCCGGATACTTTGAGCAAGCAGCGGAATTGCGTACCTGCGGAGCGTAGCATACATATTCCATTTGGACACATGCTGATGCAAACCTCGAATGCGGTGGGCGTGTCTCAATGCCTGAAATTCCTCCACCATCATCGGCACCAACCGCATAGCTGCCAAAAAGCTGTATGCATACTTGGGCGCGAGCTTCCATTGCTGCATCAGTGAATAAAAAAGGTTAACCGGACGAGTTGTTAGACCAAACAGCAACCCTACCGCGGCCATACTCAATGCACGAAAGCCCAGATGCATGCCTCGGTAAAAGCTTTCCTGCGTAATATGGATCAAGCCCCATGTCCACCAGGTCGTCACTCCTTTGCCGAACATCATCATGCCTGTTGAGGTCGAAATAAACACCAATATAAAGGGAGATCCGTACAGCAGCAGTCGCTTCCATGGATGTCCTGACCAGACAAGCAGTAGCAGCATAGCACACGCAACATTAAACATAACGTTCGGATCATGGATAACGATAACGACCACAAACAGCATGGAAAACATCACGAGCTTTAAGCCAGGATTCACACGATGCAGCCAAGTTTCATGATGGGGAAAGGACAGGTTCATACTGTAGTTCCCCTTTCTGAATCCGCCATATATCGGTACAATACCGACGGACAATCTCCGGGTCATGCGTAACCATCACGATGGCCGTGCCTGCCGCTCTCAGCTGCTCCAACATATCCAGCATGACAAAGGTATTGCGCGCATCCTGCCCAAAGGTCGGTTCGTCCAGCAGCAGCACTTCGGGCTCCCGGATCATTGCCGTAGCAATACTCAACCGTCTTTTTTGACCCAATGAAAGTTGATACGGATGACGCTCATCCAGCCGCTCCAGTCCGAACTGTACGAGCATTCGATTTACCCGTTGCCCACGCTGTTCAGCGGTAAACAAGCCCTTCGGTAACGAATACTCCAATTCCCTTCGCACGGTGTTCGCTACAAATTGCAGCTCAGGATTTTGAAACGCGAATCCAATGCGCTCTGCCAGTTGTTCCGTACTGCCTGCCTCAATTCCATCCACACAGTAACGCCCCTGTGTACGGAGTAAACGCATCATAGAGAGTAGCAGCGAGCTTTTGCCAGCCCCGTTTTCACCGACCACGCCAATCCAATCACCAGGCTGCGCCAGCGCTTGCTCCACATATATGACTGAGCTTACACCCCGAAGTCCGCTAAAATGTTCCAGCTCTAGCAAATTCGTTGTACGTGTTAAGGTAGATGGACAATCCGCAAGCAACACACCCTTCTGCTGAATCATAGATTCATTCCAGCGTGGTGAAGACGATTCATCCCAAACTCCCGGATACCACACGCCGTACTCAGACAATGCCTGCCGATGCGTATGAAATACTTCTTCCGCGCTTCCATCCGCAATGATTTCCCCATGAGCTGAAAGCACCACAATCCGATCCACATCATGGACAATTTCATTAATTTTATGCTCTACGATCACCAATGTTTGGTCTGCCGAAATGTTGCGAATGGTATCCCACACCTGTGTCGTGCCCTCCTCGTCCAACAAGGCCGTCGGCTCATCCAGAAAAAGCACTTCCGGCTCCATAGCTAGCACAGATGCAATCGCCAACCGCTGTTTCATTCCCTGTGACATGCTGGCGATCGGCATATGTATATCATCCGTCGGTAGACCCACCTGCATTAGCAGCTCACGAATACGGGATGGCATCTGCTCCCTTGGAATCTGTTTGTTTTCCAACACAAAAGCCATTTCCTCGTCTGCATACGACATACAAAACTGCGTATCGGGATCTTGAAATACAATACCAGAGAGACTCGGGATCACGGCAGCATCGCATTTCATAGGCACTTCTATCGTGCGTGGAATCAGACCACTCAGCACCTGAAGCAGCGTTGATTTTCCGCATCCGCTCGGCCCTAGCAGCAGCAACTTTTCCCCTTTGTGGACAGTTAAAGACATATTGTGAAAAAGCAGCTCTTGCTCACCGGGAAATTTCAACCGAAGACGGGTGATCGAAGCCGCCACATCTTCGTTTGCCGGGCTCATCAATCTAGCCCCTTATAATCTTGTTCCGTTGCAGGTCTCAAACTTCGCGTAACGCCGGTTACCTCCAGCGCCTTAGCCAGATAGTAAGCGAATACCCCAGCAATCACAATACTGCCAATCATCCGAAATCCAATATACAAAACATAGTTCCAGGTCGATAGCTGATCAATGTACCCGTAGCTGAAGTCTAAAATCAAAGAAGTGACAGCCGCCCCTACCGCAGCGAGCGAAGCGACCCCTAAGTTTGCATTTCGATACAGAAAAATTGCAAAGAACAGCTCCGCTCCCAAGCCTTGCAGCAGACCATAGTACAAGGTGGACATGCCCCATTCGCTTCCTAAAAAAGCACTGACGGTTGCCGCCGCTACTTCTGCCAGAATCGCAACTCCAGGCTTGCGAATAATAAGATAAGCGAACGTGCCAGCCATAAACCACATACCGTACATCAGTTGCTCGGCATGCAGACCGAATGGTTTCATCAAATCATAGACAGGTCCCCATATTTTGTAGACCAGTCCAAACACCACGGAGATTACAATCGTGACCAAAATATCAGTCAGCTTCAGCCCTTTGGACGTTCTTACATTCGTACTCATTGTTATACGCTCCCCTTTTTCGTTAAAATAGGCCTTCTGACCATAAAAAAAGCCTGTCCGGAGCTGAATCTCCAGGCAAGCTTTATGCGCAGTCATAAAATGATCACCATACATATTATCAGTTGTCGATCTATCTCATATAGCACAGTAGCCTACTGCACTGAAACCAAGCTAAAGTCAGGTGCAAAACAAAACGCCCTTGCCTGTCTGCAACTTTTACAGACCCGCAGCTCATTAGCTTGATATAGGATATGAAACGAATTCATCGACTAGCCGCCACAAATAGGCGGTAACCCTGCTTTTTGTATCGTGTTCTAGGTTTCTCTACGCTGGCATTACCCAGATCAGATTTCACGGTCGGCGGCAAGGGCCACCCTCTCAGCCTGACTATCTCAAGCTCCCGACAATGCTTTTTAATTCACTATAATATATACCACATCTATGGCTTTGACAATCCTATAATCCGAAGAAACGTTTGGCTGTTTCCGTTGTCGCAATCTCGATTTCCATCATGCTCCGACCTGTACATTCGGCAATTGTTGCGGCAATATGAGCGAGATACATCGGCTCATTACGCCCTTCTTTGGGCTTCACAGGTAGATTGCGCGGGGTCAAAAATGGAGCATCTGTTTCAATCATCAACCGGTCCAGCGGAATATCCCTCACCAACTCACGCAGATGCTTGCCACGCCGCTCATCACAGATCCAGCCTGTAATCCCGATATACAGTCCCATCTCCACATACGTATGCAATTCCTGTGCAGTGCCGGTAAAACAATGCACCACCGCTTTATCAACAAGTCCCTGATGCTCTCGCAACATAGCGACAAAATCCTCATGCGCATCTCGTTCATGCAGAAATAACGGCATATGCAGTTCACCCGCCAGTTGAATCTGCTCTCCAAACCATCGGCGCTGTACATCACGCGGAGAAAAATCACGGTTATAGTCCAACCCGCATTCTCCTATGGATACGACCTGCGGCTGAGCCGCAAGTTGGCGAAGCTGCTGAATCGTATCTGTGCTGCAACTTTTGGCATCATGGGGATGCACACCAGCTGTAGCATACAGTTGACCAGGATAACGTGCTGCGTACTGAGCAGCCTCTCGGCTACTGTGGACACTGGTTCCAGTAATAATCAACGGTGTAATCCCTACAGCCGCTGCTCTCTCTACCACCTGTTCCCGATCTGCATGAAACGAACGGTGCATCAAGTTCACACCAATATCAATTAACGGTGTACCCCTATCCATCTCAATCCCTCCTTCACAAACTACAGTCTCGGATCAATCGGCTCCGACTCCAAAGATAGCGCGGCCAGGACGCATTCATGAATACGGTCTACCGTATCCTTGCGGACAAAACGTTCTACGCCCTCCATCCCAAGCGCACCTCCCATCAGGGCATGACGCTCCTTTTTATTCGTTCGACGCTGCTTCAGACGCTTTAAATTCTCAGGGGCCAGATAATCCATACCGTAAATGATGTGCAAATACTTCCGGCCTCTCACCTTGATTGCAGGCTGGATCATCTTGTCGCGATTTTTCATCAAAAAGCGTTCCGGCTTGATCACAATACCTTCATGACCATCCTCTGTCATCTCACTCCACCAGCGAATAACCTCTTCCTCGCTTGCTTCATCCGTGATGACACGATACTCTGTCTCCATAAACAGAGAGGACAGTCCTGCCAGCTCCCGGTTTTGCTCCATATGCCACATATGAGATTGGTCAAAAAAAGTCCGGCTGCTGTGTGCCAACGTATGGAATGGTGCAATACGAATTTCATCCAGACCATCTACATCCCAGCAATATTTTTGAAAAGCCTCTTGAAACGTTACCGCATTCGCATATTTCCGTTTCATTTCCTCCAGCCAGTCTTCAACCTCCCGACCTATAGCCTTCGCCTGCTTCAGCTTGTCGACCAGCATACTACGATCCAGCAGAGCTGCTTCACCCACATGCGCATACTGTGCAGCAATTAGTTCCCGAGCCTTGAGATTCCACGGTACAATTTCCGCATCCAGCAGCACAAAATCTGTCTGGTTCCGCTCAAAATATTCGGCAGTCTGTAGATCCGCATTCAGCTTCTCCAGCACCTGCTTCCCGAGGTCTGGCCCAAAGAAAGGTCGTCCGCTTCGGCTGTAGATCGTGCCCAATGTCGGATAGCCTACATATTCAACAGCAGCCTGTTCGTTTTTGAATAATAACAAAATCGCCCGGCTACCCATATGCTTTTTCTCCGCTACCATCGTTTGTATACCTTGCCCGCGATAATAAGCCAGCGCCTCACGCGGATGCTCCAGATAACCTTCCTCTGCGGAAACCGTGGGAGCAGGGCTCATCGTCGGTGGAATGTATACCAGTTCCTCCATCGGTACCGTCACATGCGACACAGTATCTATAGCGGATTTGACCGATTCCCCTTGTACGCGTACTTCGCCATATGATTCTGTCAGCACACTGTAACCAGCGATGAGCTTGCGTAAATTCGGCGGGGAAAACCGTTTTTTCTGCCACCGGACAAGTGGGCTATCCGGGTCATTTGCATAATTCTCATGAGCTGGAACGCTGACAAATTCCTTTTCCGGATAACGATAAGCGGTCAGCATACCGCCAAATACCACACCCTGATCAATATTTACCGTCTGGTTTACAAGGGTCGGCTGCGGTCTCGGATCATGTCCCCATACTACTATTTCTCCCGATTCATGTTCCACGAACCAATCTTTGCGGATGGGCTTTCCATTCGCATCCTGACCTTCCGTATCTCCATAACGACAGTAATCCGAAATACGTGCCGACTGTTTGCCGATAAAATGATCCTTAATCCCGGCATGAGTTACAACCACGTGCCGCAACCCATTTCTGCCGAAAATAAGATGAGAGGGTGCATGCAGCAGAAAATCTCTCAGCTCGCTTCTAAGCTGTTCCGCTGCTGCCTTGCCGGCTTGTTGTTCATATTGGGTCAGCTCCGCTGCAAATCGTTCATCTCCATGATTGAGAGTCACCTTTCTCCCATCAAGATAACGACCGATTTTCCAGCCATGATTGCTGTCAATCATGTAGGCGAGTCCGGCGTCCACGTGCTTTTTCCAGAACTGCACCGCTTGTAACGATGCTGGACCACGGCTCATCACATCCCCGACGGATACCAGTCTTCTACCGTCTGGATGATGGTATAACCCTTCCGGATCTTCTATATATCCTAGCTGCTCTATCACTTCCAGCATCTCACGATAGCACCCGTGAATGTCACCAATGATATCAATGCCTGTCCCTATATCATGAAACAGCGGTTGAGCACCACGGGCAAAGTTTATTTTTTCTACATCCTTCAGGATATAGCAAGCGTTAAAGCCTTCCTGCCGGATACCGCGCAGATTTCGCTTTAACAGCTGCGCCTGCTGCTTGACCCGCTGGCGGCCACGCGGATGCTCCCTGCCTAAATCACGTTCCAGCAGCACAGATTCGGGTACATCCAGCACCAAAGCTATCACAGGAACGTGTGCCTTGGCTGCTAGCTGTACATATTTCTGACGGTCCTCAGGATACAGATGGGTGGCATCCACAACCGTCAGCTTATTCAGACGACAGCGCATAGCCAGAATGGTATCCATCGCTTCAAAGGCCTTGGCTGACATCTGCTGATACTCATAGAACAGCACGTCCGATTCCAGCCTAGGAAGTCCACGCCAGTCTATAAATTCTGTATCTCCTACCAGCTGGCGAAAATGATCCGAGGATACCACTTCCGTTTTCAATAGAACCCCTTCGCTCACCAGCCTGTCCAGTAAAGTGGTTTTGCCACTGTTCGAGGCTCCTACCAACACAACCAGTCCAGCATGGGGTAATTCAATCGTTCGTTCGGATGAGATGCTCATGCTTCCTTCAGCTCCTTTCTGCGCGTAAATACAGCCATTTGGGTCGGTTGTCCAAAGCCTTCGACCTCTTCTCCGATCCCTTCCAGCGCTAATGAATAAGGAGCTTCCTCAATCCATTGCTCGCATCGTTCACGAAACTCGCTTCTGCTCCATTCAAAACGGTGATCGCTATGTCGCAGCTCTTGCTGATCCATACGATATACTTCATTATATTCGCGATTGGGAGTCGTCACGATCAGTACACCTGGCTGATATTCTGTCACAATCATATTCATCACCCGGTTCAGACGATGCTCATCCACGTGCTCAATGACTTCACATAGGATCATCACATCTTTTCCTCGCAATTGTTCATCATAATAAAAGAGAGAGCCCGTCATAGGGATAGGGCTGATTGCGTCGGCATGCCTTTCCAGCTTAGCAAAACGTTCTATAGCCCTCACCTGTGCATATGCAGACGGCTCCACCGCCCAAATCTCCTCAATGCCCTTCATTCGGGCCAAGCGAGTAGAAAGCTTCCCTTCCCCTGAACCAAAATCTACGATTTTCTGTCTTCGGGGCAGCTTGCGTATCACATCCATAATGGCTTGATACCGCAGCTCATTGAGCCGTACCGCAGGCTGTTGTTTCTCTACCTCCAGAGACTGTTCTTGCTGCTGAACCTGTTCGTGGCTATTATTTCGTTCTTGGATTGCCTGTTTTTCAGTAGTCGCTTCAGCAGCCTCCAATTGCTCAAACTGCTCAATCAGATTGGTAAAATGAAGCGTGCGTCGAATGATGAGCTCGCGCAGCGGATGCGCTGACAGCCAACCTTCACCGTAACGTTTCAGCTTGTCCAACTCTTCTTCACTGATATAGTAGTGCTTATAATTATCCAGCACCGGAATCAACAGCAATAACTGACGTAGCGCATATTGCACCGTCTGTTGGCCACTTAGTGTGACATATCTGACGGTGCTTCGATTTTTTAGCTGAAAAGCATAATCCGCTTTCCCTCGTTCTATGGTCACTTGATAGCCCAGCGGTGCAAATAGTCCCTCCACCACAGTATCGGGCAAATCCGACGCAACAGGTCCGAACGATAACTCCAGCGCAAAAGGATGCGTTACCCATGCTGCATAGTCTTCCTTGGGTTTGCCGTTCAAAGCCGTGCCGAGCGCGCCACGAATATAGGTGCAGAACAAGCTGCTGGTTACAAACTCCCGGTCATTAATATATTGTGTAATGTCATAGCTGTCCGGACTGTTTTTGACCAAATCTATTGAATCTGGCGAAGCCTGGATGACGATCTCCACCTCTTCCTCGGTAAAAACGGTGTACACCATGCGTACACGTGCGCCTTTCTCCGTGCGATCATACGTATTGTGGGGGTTCTTGGCGAGCAAATGTGAAATCATCCCGGCATTTGTGCCAGTTGCTTTTAGTGTGATGTGCATACTTCTCTTCTCCTTCCCGGCTTACGCTTCCCATACTTCCTTCACCGCAGCGCGAAACATCTCGTCCAATTGCTGGTCACGTCCACTTTCCTGATGATGAAGCAAAGGCGCTTTATGTTCAAAATAAGCAATCTTTTGCTCGATAAAATCATTCACCACCGAAAGCTGCGGCTCTATATCCAGTTCCTCACCCGCTTTTTTACGTTGCAGTAAATGTCCGATTACCTGAAAAAGCTCTGTATTTGCCGGAATGAATTCCTCCATCAATTCTACGAATTCCATCGGAGGCATGCTGTTGTATCGTTCAATCCAGCCGCAGGCCAGCAGCGGGCGGAGCACGTAAAAATACTTTTTGATCTTCACCTGTTCACCTTGCAAATAATCCCGATAGTTTCCCCGCGCCATGTTCAGATAATGGTACATACAGGACTTCGGAGAGAAGGTTAAGGGCGAGATCGCACGGATCTGATCAGCCACTGAATATTGTTCCAGATAGGGAATTGGGGATTGCAGCCATTCCAGCAAAGGCGGATTGGATTTGCGAAACAAACGGAGTGCCTTTTTCAAATCCCAGCCGTTCATATCCAGCATATTGCTGATTGGCCGCTCAATCACATCCCGCTTATCAAAAATGGACAAATACCATTCTACCGGTCTTACATAGATAAATCGTACATCATAGTCACTATCCTGTGAAGGAAACCCCCATGCCCGACTGCCTGATTCACAGGCGTATATAATGCGCACCTGTTCCGCCTGCTCCAATGCGCGTAGCTCGCGCAAAATCATTTTCCGCATTTCCGGTTGAATGAAATCCCGCCCATGCTTCACATCTTTCATGTTGTTCCCTCCCTTGTCATTAAAGTATTTCCCGAATCTGTTCTCTAATCGACTCCTCCGTTTCATCTACCGATAAGCGACGAAGGCGCTCTGTCGCTTTCACTCCCCACATCTCTGTAGGCCATGCCTTGAGTACATGAAGCGCTGCGTGACGATTAGAAATCACCGGACTCCAAAGCCCAGCAGCAACTAGCTCTTGTCCTACTCCTTCGTAAGAAGACAAAAGTTGAAGCAGCACACCCAGACATTGATGCGCTTCATACTCCGGTCCAAAGCCTGGCACATCAGCGGGACCAGAAGCAATCTCTCCCAGAGGCAGGTGCTTTTCTGCAAAATCTACCAGCTTACGAGCCCGCTGTTCATCCTCTGTCTTGATGAGTTCAAAGTACAGATTAGACTTGACTGGTTTTTTGCTTAATTGATCAAATAGCACAGGCCATACATCTAGCGCTAGCATTCGAGCTGCGCGAATGGCACAGTGGAGATGCGGTGAATCTGCATGAAGCAGCTCCTGCTCTACCCGCTTTACCCACTGCGGATCATCCATCATCTGCTGGCAAATCGACGCATAACGTTTACGCAATTCCGGCGTCCATTCATACTCATAACGTGCCTCCCATGAATCGTCTTCTTCACCCAGAAAATCTGCAATATCCATGATGATCGTAAAATGCTTCACAGTCGTACACATGGTCTTAGCATGACGAAGGTAGTTGCCTATAACCATAGCGGCATGCTCATAATCATCTATACTTTCCGCAGGTCCACCTGCTGCCAGCAACGCTGACAGAATATCGCCCGCTCCGTCAAACAGCTCCTGATCAATGTGCGGTACAGCGATGGCTGTATGCAGCTCGCCTTTATGGGCACACTCATACGCAAGATACTCATACATGACATTGTTGCGGAATCCTTCCCGTAATAACCAATCACGTATTTCCTGTCGCGCAGGCTCCAGCCGTTCCACGACGTGAATCCGTCCCCAACCGTGTACCTGTGAGGCTAACTTATATAACTGCTCATTGGCCTGCTCCGAAATATTACGGATAGCTACAGCCGCATATAGCGTGAATTCATCATGTTTTGCTAGCGTTAAAATAAGCTCGTGGTGCTGCTCTGTCTCCAGCAATCCCAGCAATGCAATGCCGAACTTCACTACATTGCGATGTGCTCCGTGTTCAGCCAGCCAACGCGCCTCCTCATACAATCGATCCGGCTGAATTGCTGGATGCTCACGCACCGCATCTAGCAGCGGATCTATCAGGCTGAGCGCATTTTCCTCCATCAAGCGTATATACGTCTCACGTCTTGTCTTCATCCCTGGCTTACGGCATTGTCTGGACAACAACTGCGCCAGATCCTTAATTTTATCAGTCTCTCCTTCTCCGCCAGCGCCGTGATGTCCAAACGCTCCATCCAACCCTCCTGCCACCCAACGCATCGTGTGACCCGCCCAGTATTCTTCATCATCCGGCAATTGATCATCGGTAAGCCTGCCCTGAGAGTCTAATCCCTGCTTAATCGTTTCATAAATCGAAAGCTTACCTACCCATGGATATAACACTTCATTTTTGAATCGTCCAAACATGTTGCATCACCCTTCTGTTATGTATTGCTCTTTACTTATCGTGCTACCTTATATCCTTATAATCCTTTATTTTGGAAGTCATGAACATGGCGAAAGTATTACAAAGATGAATAAATTACCTTTTTCCTGCCTTCCTTCCCTGTTAGAATAAAGGGATACTTATTTTCGGAGAACGGCTACAGAAACGGGGAATGCATCATGGCGAGAGAGAGTTTTGATAAAGAAATTCAATTCCTGCGTATGCTCACACTAACAAGCGGCGCTTATAATCGACAGCAATTTGCAGACAGACTTGGCATTTCGGTACATACCTTTGATAAAACGATCCGGCGCCTCAAGGAAATCGTCCAATCCGTACAACAGCAGCTGCCTGCGGAACAGGGACATGATTTTAATGAGATGCTGCGCTTTAATTATTACGAATCCGCTGATCCATTGCTGTTATTCCTGTTTCGGGCCAAATCGCTCAAGGAATCGGAAAGTGTCCGCTTATCCCTTCTGCTGACAGCGCTACAGTCACAGTCTATGACTACCATGGAACTGTTGGATGCTTGCTGCAATGGCCTGCCTTCCGACAGTTCACTGCCAGATGAGAAAACAATTCGCTCTGATCTGAAATATCTGGTCGAAGTCGGCGTGGTTCGTAAGGAGCCTGGCGGCAGGCCCTATCGCTATGCTGTCCGCAACGATCTGGTGACAGAACTGACGGACGAGGAATTACTGGATCTATATGATTTTGTGGACATTATGGCCAACACCCAGCTCCCCTCTGTGCAGGGATATCTGTTACGAGATCATCTTAAAAAAGCCATGCGCCGTCAGCTCGGAGATCGGGAGATGGCAGAGCCTTTTTTATATAAATACCATTATTATTCACGCATTCTGGACGAAGCCCATATTCATCCACTGCTGCATGCCATTCGGCAACGCCGCTGTGTAAGCTTTTTATATTTTTCGACATCGAAACGAAGCATGTACGGGTCACAGAACACCAACCCACTATTTGAAAAAGAGACTGAAGGCCGTGAACATACCATTCTGCCCCTGCAAGTCATCTATGATCATCAATATGGACGTTGGTATGTGCTTGGTCATGTGGGCGGCAAAGGAATCATGAAGTTTCGTATGGAGGGCATGACCCAATTGGTGGAGGGCAAGCCTGTTCCAGAGCAGCTTTATGCCGGCCTGTTAGCCGTGTTGGAAGAAAAAATGCGGTACAGCTGGCTTGTTGATACGGGTCGTCCCGTGAAGGTGCGGGTACGTTTTTTTAATCCCGAAGGGGCGAAGCGCAACTTTATTCGGGAACGTGTGCTGTCACAGGGACAATGGGGTACGATTACGGAGGAAGAAAGTGAATCCTTTATCTATGAAATCACAGTGAATGGAATCACTGAGATTAAACCGTGGATTCGCAGCTTCGGATCAAGCTGTGAGGTGTTGGAGCCCCAGCGGCTGCGTAAGGAATTCAGACAGGAATGGAAGGAGCTGCAAGCCTATTATGAGCCTGTTCGAGAAAATATTTAACTATCAGATCGTCTCACGGCTGGATGAATCGGGTGCTTTTGCTACCACCTCGCAGGAAAGAGTCTGGCTTAAGTCTATGCTTGCAGACTCGGCAGCAACAGAGGCTTTTACCCCGTCTACACTTGATAAGCTTCGGCAATTACTTGCAGACGACGAACCTCTGGAGGCCGATGGCAGCCTACGCGAAAAGGCAGGGGTTCCTACTGCGTCGGTTTATCATCCACTCCTGCGTGAATTGCGTTCCATTCTGCGAACCCGTTCTGGCATTTGTATGACCTATAAACTGCGCAACGGTCGCCTGCATGAGCGAATGTGCGGATTCCCCTATAAGCTGGAGTTTTCCATGGTCAAAAAAGAATGGAGTCTACTCTGGTATAATCGCCGACACCGCGCATTTATGTCCACCAAACTGTCCAATATCGTAACCGTTACGGAGGAAGAGATTCTACCTGAAGAAGCCGAGAAGTTTACCCAACGTATACTCGGTATACTGGAGTCGCGCAAAGAACAGGGCATCATCGAAATTATTCCTGTATACAACGGTGAAATGTCTCGTATTTTATATGCTTTTTCCTGTTTTGAAAAGGAGGTTGAATATGATCAGGAAGCAGATACCTATCGTATTACGCTCACTTTCCAGGCAGATGAATGTGAATATGTGTTATCCAAAATCCGCTTCCTTGGCAAACGTGTCAAGGTCGTTCAAGGCTCTCGCTTAATTTCGCGAATGAAGGAAACAACAGCCAAGGCCCTCGCCCGGTATGAAGAGGAATAACTGCCGAAGAAATATAAGATGTATCCACATAAAGGCCCTCCCGCCGTCTGCTAATGAGACGAAAGAAGGGCCTATTAGAATACAGTTCGTATAAAACGAGGTCATACCCTTACACCCGCATACGTCTGCTGTAACTAGCTAGTCCGTAATACCGGTTATGGCAAGGCTTGTCCGCGTGCACTGACATACAATTGGTACCATTCTTCACGAGTCATCAGCTCGCTTTGGCGTTCTGCATCCTGACATGCTTGGATTCGTTCAGGATTGGCGCTGCCAATGACAGGCTGAATCCGTGCCGGATGCTTCATCAGCCAGCCCAGAACGATCGCTTCGCGTGTCGTCCCCTTTTCAGAAGCCAGCTTCTGTACCAGTTCTGCCGTCTTACGAATATGCTCAGGCTTCCCATCCAGCGAACCTCCGCTAAAACGCCCCTGCGCCAGCGGTCCCCAAGCCTGGAGCTGAATATCCTCGGTTTGGCAATATTCCAGCAATCCTTCGCCAAAATGTACATTCGTCCCCGCCTGCTGGTTCACATGTACGGTCTGATCTACAAAATGCAGATGTGCCAGGCTCATCTCCAGCTGATTAACAATCAGCGGCTCCGTGAGGCTCCGCTCCAGAAAACGAATTTGGCTTACATTCATATTGGAAACGCCAAAATGTCGTACTTTGCCGGCTGCCTTAAGCTCGCTGAACGCCTTCGCTACTTCCTCCGGCTCTACCAGCGGATCGGGACGGTGCAGCAGCAGGATGTCCAAATATTCTGTACCTAGACGCTTCAGAATTCCATCCACGGACTCCATGATATGAGCGTATGAGAAATCAAAACGGCCAGGGGGCGTACCATCCGGCAGAAAAATGCCGCATTTGGACTGAATTACGATTTGTTCACGCAAACCCGGCTGTCCCTTTAGAATCCGGCCGAAAATTTCCTCAGCTTTCCCCATACGATAGATATCCGCATGATCAAACATCGTAATCCCGATGGATTGTGCAGCTTCTACAGCTCTCTCCGCTTCAAGGACATGCTCCTGCGTAAACGGTGCATGGCTCCATTCTCCACCAAAAGGCATGCAACCGAGCACCAGCCGACTATCGGAGATTCCGCGTTTCTGTAAAGGCATAATCTTCATGCTGCTCCTCCTTCAACCCTCAACGTTTTCCTTGCTTTATCAACATTCGAATAGTTTGTGAAATCGCTATCACACACCTATTTT